>JALHTV010000255.1 GCA_022866005.1 Phycisphaerae bacterium | reverse complement strand
GCCCAGTTCACGCTGGAGGCGGCGCTATCTCGGTGGTTGTTGGAGACCTCCAGCTCCAGTGCCTTCACGCCCGCGATGTCCACGTCGATCTCTGCGGGTTTGGAGTCGATCCCAAAGGGCGGCGAGCGGTAGAGCTCCTTGCCGTCACCGCGAACGATGAAGACCAAGGCCGTCGCCTTAATGACGGGTGGGGGGATGTCCTGAGGTCTGGCGTCCAGCTCGATGCCGAGGGTCGCCCGCAGGCGCTTCCAGTCACCGCCGGTGAGGTCCCAGGTGGCCTTGCACGTTTCGTCCCAGCACTCCACGGCGATGCCGCTGGCGTAGGTCCTGCCGGCCAGTCGGAGGGGTTTGCCCTGCCAGTTGCGGTCCCGCATCATGGTCGCAAAGCTGCCGACCGAGGAGGTCTCCAGCAAGTCGGCGAGCGACAGCTTCTTGTCGGGGACGGCCGCGGTGATGTGGCGCGGGGCCTTGCGGACGGGCAAGGTGGCCCGCAGCGAGGGGTTGCCCGTGGTGACGTACTTGGGGTTCAGCCGCCAGTTGTGGTCGAACCACCCCCAGGCCGCCAGGTGGCCCACGTCGCGCTGGAGATCGATCCGGCCGTCGTCGATGGCGAAGTCGCCGTCGTCCGTGAGGAGATTCACCCGGAACATCCCGTCGGCGGAGTTGCCCGCCAGGATGGTCACGAGCCGGTCGTCGTTCCACGGGTGGGCGTAGACCAGCCGCACGGCCGCGTCGCGGACGTCGAAGGCCTGCCCGTCGAGGGTGATGCGCTGCGGTTCGATCTTCAGCGGGATGTCCTGGATGAGCCGGGCGGTGACGGCGTTGTCGGCCGGGCCGCCGTAGAGGGTCAGCGAGTACGTGCGGATCTGCTCGTCGGTCATCTCGGTGTCCAGGAAGACCCGTGGCTCGACGTGCTGCCACTCCTTCCAGCTCTCGCGGGCCTGCTCGGCGAGCGTGCGGCACATCGCCTTCATCCTCGGGTCGGTCGAGGTCGTCCCGACGACGATGGCGAACGGCTTCGGCCCCATCGGCTTCTTGACGCGCCGGCCCGGCGTGTAGAGCGGGGCTCGCAGGGTGATCTGCCCGTCTGCCGGCAGCGGCGCGTCGAAGGCGAGCGCATCGTTCCACAGGACCTTCACGGGCTTAGCCGGGTCGAGCAGCTCGCGCGGCGGGCTCAGACGGATCTGAAGGACGTTCTCGCTGGCCAGGCGGATGATGTTGGCCTGGGTGATGCGGGCGGATACGAGCATGAAGGCGAACGGGTCTTCCTGCTGCTCGGCGTGGACCCAGTGGGCGTTGGCGCCGTGCAGGTCGGATGCCCGAAGCCGCACCTGCTGCGGGGCGCGCTGGAGCGTGTGCAAGCGGAACCACCCAACGATCTGGTCGTCCATGAAGAACGTCTCGTGTCCGCGGCCGGGCAGCTCGTGGTAGCGCAGGTCGTAGCCCCAGCGCTGGAGCATCCGCACGGCGTAGCGAGAGTTCTTGACGTCCACGGCCTCGTCGCGATCCCCGTGGAGCACGAACACCGGCGTGTGGAGCAGGTTCTCGGCCTGCGCGAAGCTGCTGTACGTCTCCGACAGCTTCTGGCGCTGCGGCGACCAGGTGGCGACTTCGTCGGCGGTGTCCTCGGCGTGGTAGTCCCAGCCGCCGAAGATCGGGGCCACGGCGGCAAAGACGTCGGCGTGTCGGCTGCCGACGTGCCAGACACCGCCACCGCCCATGGACTGGCCCGTCAGGTAGATGCGATCCTCGTCCACGCTGAAGGTCTTCCGGGCCAGGGCCACCGCCCGCATGACGTCGGCCTCACCGATCCCTCGATAGCCGGTGTTCCCCCGGCCATGGGGCATCAGGTAGATGACGTCCCACCGCTCGGCGAAGATGTCATGCCGACCCGCGGGGGTGTCGCTGGCATACGTGGGGTTCCGGGCGTTGTAGCCGTGGAGAGAGACCACCAGCGCGTACCTGCGATTGGGGTCGTAGGGATAGGGCAGGAACACCCGCGCGAACTGGGGCGAGCCGTCCACCTCGTCGCGCCAGGCCAGGCGGTAGAACCCGCCCTGGCCGATCGTTCCCGCGGTCTCCAGGCAGACCTCCAGGTACTCCATCAGGGCCGAGTAGACCGCCTCGGCCTCGCGCGCCGGCACCGGCTGGGTCGTCGCGGCCATCGCCTTGGACGCATCCCCGCCGCCCAGACGGCTGGTCAGGATATCGCCCACCAGGCGCTTCTTGAGCACCACCGGATCGTCACTGTCGGCCGGCAGCGCGGCGCACTCCTGGAGCACCTGGCGGACGGCCGGCATGGGGTCGCCCTTGTACGCCAGGAGGTATTGGAGCTGGAGCGTGCCTTCCTCATTGAGGGCGGACAGGCGGACCTCGTAGGGCCCCTCGGGCCAGCGCACCGTGTCGCACTCGAACGTCGCCCCGCGCAGCACCTCGTGGGGCGCGACCATCACCTTACCGCAGGGACCGAAGACCTCCACGGTGGCCCTCTGACCGCGGGGGTCTTGCCACGCGTCTGTCTGGATCCTCAGGCCCTTGCCGCCGGGGGAGGGCAGCAGCTCGCCCCGAAGGGCCGGCGTCTCGGGCAGCGACGCCAGCGCCGCATCCACCATGCGGCAGGTGAACCGCCGCTCCTGACGGAAGCCATAGGCCCGCACCACCAGGACGTTGTCGCCCTGTTTCAGAGACACCGGCGTCATGATCCCGGTCGTGCGGTAGTTCTTCAGGTCGCCGGGGATCTGGACTGGCTGCCCGTTGAGGTAGACCTTGATGTGGTGTTCCCGGCCGATCAGGTGGAAGGTGGCCTTGCGCGCCTGGGGCTCATGCAGGATCGCTGCGAAGTAGACCGTAGAGGGAGCGCTCAGGCGCCCGGCGATGTCGCAGACGTCTACCGCCCCGTCGGCGGCCTGGTAGCTTCTCCAGGTTACGACGGTCCCGTCGGCGCGTCGGACCGCTGCACCGGCTGTCGGGGCGACGTTGGCCTCTCCGCCGGCGGCGGCGAGGTAGTCGTTCGTCGGGGCCGGCCACAGGGGGGCGGACGGGTCCAGCGGCGGGAATGGCCCGCAGGCGAGCCACGAGCAGATGGCGCCCGGCTCTGGGGGCGTCTGGGGCAGGCGCATCTGGTCCATCAAGGCGGGCGCCTCGGCGCCAGGCGCCGGCCCGGCAGGCCCGCACCCCTCGGCAGCCAAGACGAGCAGGACAACGGCAGCACCAAGCAGGGACGACAAGACCAGGCCGCATCGCATGTGATTCTCCCTGACTCTCGAAGCCATCCCCCCAGGGCCGTCTGCAAGGCGGATATCCTACCCAGGACAGGCCCCGCCCACCAGAAGGTGTCACTTCGGCGGGCCCGGGGTCAATCCTGTCGCGCCGTGGGAGCGGGTCAGTCGGCTCGGCCTTGCCATGGG
>JALHTV010000032.1 GCA_022866005.1 Phycisphaerae bacterium | reverse complement strand
CGGCGGCATCCCCACGGCCGAGGGCACCGTGCTTGCTTCCCGCAGCCTCCTGCCAGAGTCACAGTTCGTCAGGCGCCCGCTGGATATCGCCCTGAAGGGCGGCGGCGCCTTGGCCGTGTGCATCCCGCGCTGGAGCGTGGCCGGAGTTCGGATATCGTACCGGTAGGCGAGGCCAAGGCTTGACTGCCGGCCTTCTCCCCTTATCCTTTGCAGCGAAGCCCGTCTCCGTGAAGGCCTGGTCGGAGTAGGGATGCCCCTTGATCGGGGCACCCCCTCCACGGATCCGGACGAGCAGAGTTACCGCATCCGGCTCTTGTCTCAGGTAACAACGCCGAGCCTCCGCAAAGGGTAAGGATGATAGGTGCGGGCAACAGGCAGGTAACGAGCGACCAGACGGAGCATCCGCTCCCAGGGCACTCGTCCGCGCTGGCTGCGCCTACACAGGGCGCGATGCCAGTGCCATACGACCTGAAAGCGGAACATCTTCACTGCTCGTTCGTTCGTCGGGACCGCGTAGTAGCGGAAGTGCCCTTCCACTACCGACCGAAGCCACCGGCCCACCTGCGGGACGGGGTCATGCATTCGCCGCCTCAACTCGGCCTTGACCTCGGCCAGCTTCGCCTGCAACCGCTTCCGAATGGTCTGACGCACGACCGTGAACCATCCGTTGCTTCGCTTGGTTCCGCAGATGTGCGTGAATCCAAGGAAGTTGAATGTTTCCGGCTTACGCAGACCTTCCTTACGTCGGTTGCGAGCAGCCCACGGGCCGAACTCAATCAGCCGCGTCTTGTCCGGGTGCAGTTCCAACCCGAACTTGGCGAACCGCTGCCGCAAGGCGGCCAGGAATTTCTCCGCCTCGTGGCGATGCTGGAATCCAACGATGAAGTCATCCGCGTAACGCACGACGATCACGTCGCCCTGCGCCTGCGTCTTTCTCCACCACTGGACCCACAGATCGAACGCATAGTGCAGGTAGATGTTGGCCAGCAGCGGAGAGATGCTGCCGCCTTGCACCGTACCTGTCTCGCTATACGTCCGTACCCCGTCCTCCAGCACGCCGGCGTTCAGCCACTTTCGGATGAGCCGACCGACGCGCTGGTCCGCAATCCGGTGCTCGACGAACTTCGTCAGCCATTCACGGTTGATGGCATCAAAGAACCCGCGAATGTCCGCGTCGAGCACCCAGTTCACCTTCCTCGTCAGCAGTCCGGCGTACAGGGCGTCCAGCGCGTTGTGCTGGCTGCGCCCCGCCCGGAAGCCGTACGAGAAGCCCAGGAAGTCCTGCTCGTAGACGGCGTTGAGCACCTCCGTCGTGGCCCGCTGGACGAGCTTGTCCTCCAGCGCGGTCACGCCCAGCGGCCGCTGGCGACCGTCGGGCTTGGGGATGTACGCCCTGCGAGCGGGCTTGGCCCGGTACGCCCCGCGTTTCAGCCGTGCCGAGAGGTCTTGGAGATTTGCCTCCAGGGCCTGCCCGTACTGCTGCCACGTCTGCCCGTCCACACCCGGCGCGGCGTCGCGCTTGAGGCCGAAGTAAGCCTCCCGGAGCGTGGACGGGTTGTAAACGTGATGCAGGAGCGAGGTGAACCGCAACTTCTTATCCTTTCTTGCAGCCTGACGCACCCGCGCGAGCGCACTTTGCACGCTGTCCCGGTGCTGTGCCCGGAGCGTGGTTTGCTCTTGCGGGTTACCCTTGACTGGTCCCCTTCCCTCTGCTTGAGGCTCCAATCGCGATGCGTCGCGATTGGAGACCTCCCCCTCCGCAGGCGACGGCCTCGGGCGACCAAGGTCGAGCCTGTCGCCGCCGCCGTTGTTCGGGGGCTTCGCAGGTACTACGGGACCATCCGACTTCCCATGTCCGTTCATCATCGGCGTTGGTCCTTGGACTTCCCGACACGGCCCGTGTCACCATCGACGCGGGCGGACATGGGATCTCCCGGTTCTCGCGCAAGGTGTTTCCGCGCATGCACGGGGTCTACGACCGCGCGGGGGCCGGTCATGCCTGGCGATGGCGGCATGACCGGTGTTGCCTTCCGCCTTCCTTTACGGCGTCGGCACCCCGGAGAAAGGTGTTTTTCGCGGCTGAATACCCGACCTGCGCGTACCCCTGTCAACGCTTCGACGTCGCCCTCACGGGCGCCGCCGCATGACTCGGGGCCGCTGTGGGCCGCCAACCCTTCAACGTATGACTCTTTCATTCACTACACCTTGCCGGTTTATCCCGGCGCACAAAGGAAGACACCATGCGAGAAGCTCTTGTTGTTCTTGGCTTCCTGGCCGCGATGTTTGGACAGAACGGCACCGCCCGAGGCGAGCTGGTCGTCGAGTGGTGGGGGCAAGGCGATCGTTGCCAGCACCGGGACATGACCATCGAGCTGTCCAAGTATGGCAAGGAGGGACTGGCCAACCCGCAGGGCGGCAAGAAGGCCATCGAAGGCATCCACGCCCTGACTTTCGACCTCTCGCCGCTTAAGAAGGATGCCAGGATCCACCACGCCTCCCTGCGGATCCACGCCCCGCTGGAGAAGATCCGCACCGACAAGCGGGCGTACATGAGCATCGGCCAGGGGGTCTGGTACTACGACCCGCTCCGACTATACGCGGAACTGCCCGCCCGCCGGCCGGTGCAGATGTTTATTGCCCAGCCCGGCTCGGCCGAGGGCAACGCCGTCTATGACAAGTCCAAGCCGCTGGAGCTGGAGGGCCCGCAGTTCAAGAGCTTCGACTGCACCGCGGCCGTGCGCGACTGGGTCAGCGGCAAGGCGCCCAACCTGGGCTTTGTCGTGCGGCAGTTAGACATGTGGGAGTGGGCGCCGGGTCAGACCGTGCTGGAGGTCCGCTACGCCGGCAAGG
>JALHTV010000254.1 GCA_022866005.1 Phycisphaerae bacterium | reverse complement strand
CGTGTCGGGGGCGATGACGACCTTCATGCGTGCTCCGTGCCCGCCGCGGGTCGGCCGCTCAGCGGGCGGCGATCTTGGCCAAGGCCCGCATGTTACCGCGAGCCACGCCGATCATCACCCCCTGGCCGCTACGGACGGGCTCCAGCGCCATGCCCAGCTCATCGAGGTCCCTGACGTAGAACTGGTTCACCTGGAACAGCACGTCCTGAAGCTGCACGCCCATCCGACCGGCGGGACTGCCTTCCTCCACGCCCACGACCAGCAGTCCGCTGCTGGTGGGCAGGCGGAGCTCGGCGGCCGATTCCGGCGTCACCGGGCACAGGGTCAGGCCCAGGAGCTTGGCCGCCAGAGCGTTGCCGTCGGGCTTGGGCCGAGCGGCGATGAGGACCTCAACGGCCTGCTCACTCCCGCCGCGCCCGATGCGGAAGCCCACCGCCTGCCCGGCCCGCATGGCCAGCATCGCGCAGGTGTAGTCGGCGATCTGCCCGACAGGCTGCCCGTTGACGGCCAGGATGCGGTCACCGACGGCCAGCTTCCCCTCGGCCGGGCGCCAAGCGCCTCAGCCAGCCCCACCGGCGCCGGGGCCTCGCGCCACGGATGGGCGGGAAAGTCCATCTCGATCCAGTCACCGCGGCGGAGGCAGGTCAGGGGGCCACTGCGCGTGTGGAACACGGCCTGGCGGTCCACGTCCAGGCGAGCGCTCTCCCAGAGGGCATGGGCCGACGCCAGCGTGGCGTGGCCTCAGAGCTTGACCTCCACGGTGGGGGTGAACCATCGCAGATTCCAGCCACCCTTCGCAGGCCACAGGAAGGCCGTCTCCGACAGGTTCATCTCGGCCACGACGGTCTGCATCCAGTCCGCCTCGGCCGGGGCCTCCAGGAAGACCACGCACGCCGGGTTGCCCGCAAACGGGCGGGATGCGAACGCGTCGATCTGATAGAGGGGAATGCCCATGCTCCATCTCCACGGTCATCGGGCCCGGCGGAGGTCCATCCAGAACCGCAGGATCGGCTGGCCGCTGCGCTTCGAGATTCCCTGGCTGGCCAGTTGGCCGCCGTTCTTCTCGATGGTCCGCCGCGAGGGGAGGTTGTCCACGTGGCAGGTCAGCAGCGCGCGGTGCAGGCCGAGCTGACGGGCCTTTTCGAGCGTCATGGCCAGCAGGCAGGTGGCGTAGCCCTTGCGGCGCTCGCTGGGACGGACCTCGTAGCCGATGTGCCCACCGTCATCCTCCAAGGCCTCCGTGAGCCGGTGGCGCAAGCGGCTGGTCGCGAGAATCCGCCGGCCGCGGACGAGCCAGTAGCGGCTGCACGGGACGATGCCTTCAGGCAGGTTCGGCGCGGCGGCGTGGTCGCGCCACTGCTTGATGAGCGAGGGGGCGTCTCCGTCGGCCTGGTCCAGCTCTCCCTGGATGAAGGGCTCATCGGCGTCGCGGAACTCCTGGGCGTAGGCGACGTACTCCTCGGCCATATCCTCAGCCGGCTCGATGAGGCGGCAGCCCTCGGGTATCAACGGTGTCCCCAATCCGCAATCCTCAATCCGCAAGGGTCACAGGCTCGCCAGGCGTTGGGCCTTGTCGTGGGCGGCCAGCGCCTCGATCAGCTCGTCGAGGTTCCCGGCCAGGATCTGCTCCAGGTTGTAGTTGGCCCCTTCGCGGCCCTCGCCCTTGAGGCGGTGATCGGTGCAGCGGTTCTGCGGGAAGTTGTAGGTGCGGATGCGCTGCGAGCGGTCGCCGGAGCCGATCATGGACTTCCTCGCGGCGGCCTCAGCGGCTCGCTGCTGGCTGCGGAAGTGCTCGGCCACCCGCAGGGCCAGGATCCGCCGCGCCTTGGCGCGGTTCTTGTGTTGGCTCTTATCGTCGCGCATGGAGACGGTGATGCCCGTGGGGGTGTGCTCCAGGCGGACGGCCGACTCGACCTTGTTGACATTCTGCCCGCCGGGGCCGCCCGCGCGGCTGGTGTGCTCGGCGACGTCCTTGTCCCAGTCGATGTGCACCTCGATGTCTTCCGGTTCCGGCAGCACGGCCACGGTGGCCGCGGAGGTGTGGATGCGCCCCTGGGCCTCGGTGCGGGGCACGCGCTGCACGCGGTGGCCGCCGCCCTCGTAGCCCAACCGGGTCCAGATGCTGTCGCCCTTGACGGCCACGATGACCTCGCGGAAGCCGCCCAGGTCGGTCGGAGCGGCTGAGAGCATCTCGAAGCGCCATCCCTTGCCCTCGGCGTAGCGGCGGTACATGCCCAGCAGGTCGGCCGCGAACAAGGCCGCCTCCTCCCCGCCGGTGCCCGCGCGGATCTCCAGCACCACCGAGTCGATCGTCTCCTGGTCGCTCATGACCAGCAACCCCTTGAGCTTCTCCAGGGCGTCGGCGGTGCGGCCGTTGAGCGAGTCGATCTCCCCGGCGGCCAGGGTCTTCAGCTCCGCGTCGGCGGCGGGATCCTCCAGAATGGTCTGGGCCTCGCAGCGGTGGGCCTCCAGGGCCTTGTAGGCGCGGAACGGCTCGACAATCCGGGCCAGGCGCGCGTGCTCCTTGGCCAGGGCGACCCCCTTGGCCGGCTGGGCGGACGTGGCCGGTTCAGCCAGCTCCGCCGACACCTGCGCAAAGCGGGCGTCCATCGCCTGGAGCTTCTGCAACCATCGGTCGTTTGCGGCAGTCATGCGATCCAACCTGAAGGCTTGGGGGCCTCATCGCCTCAATCGGTCACTGCGGTCGCGGACAACGATAGAAAAACACCGACGTTCCCGCACGGACCGTCGGCGTCAGGGATCAAGGACGCTACTTCTTACCGGACTTCCTGAAGTACTCCCCACCAAACTTGCGCTGGAACTTCTCGACGCGCCCGGCGGTGTCCACGAACTTCTGCTTGCCGGTGTAGAACGGATGGCAGTTGGCGCAGATGTCCACCTGGATGTCACCCTTGGTGGAACGCGTCTTGAACGTGTTCCCGCAGGCACAGGTGACCGTGCTTTCTTTGTACTGCGGATGAATCTTGTCCTTCATGGCACGCCTCGCGTCGCACCCGGCCGAACCGGGCAACGTAGTCTAGCGGGCCGGGAGCGGATTTCAATTGCGTTGT
>JALHTV010000253.1 GCA_022866005.1 Phycisphaerae bacterium | reverse complement strand
CGCTGGCGCACTTGGCCCTGAGTTTGCTGATCCTGGCGATGATCGTCTTAGCCTGCGACTCGGCCTCCTTGATCGCGGCTGCCATGGCCTTACACTGCTGGCGCTCCCAATCCAACAGCGGCGCGGTCGCCAACTTGTGAACCGCCGTCTTCCGCTGGCCGGACTTCATGGCCGGGGCGGTCCAGATGTTGAGAGGCTCAAAGTACCCCGGTTCTGGACGAATGCTGAAGCGGCCTTGGGCGGCTGTCGCGACGACCGACAGGCACAGCGACGCTGGCAGCTCCAGGGGCGTCTCTGTCGCCTCGGCGATCTGCTCAGCCATCTGTCCCAGCCAACCGGCCAGAAGCCCCGACGGCATCGCCGGCGGCCTGGGGTCGTCCAGGGGCAGGGGATCAGGATATGTGACCTGCGCCTCGGCCTGCTGCGATGGCGTCGACGGCGGATCGCCGTATCCTTGCGCCCGCAGCACCGAGGCCGCCATTGAGTAGTCCCCGCCATGTTCTAGCAGCGCATAGACCTGGAACTTGGAGTAGCCTCGATTCGGCTCAAAGGGCGGGGCGCTGCTGGTGAAGCAGTAGAGGACGTGGCCATTGTATGTCGCGCTCCAGCCGTGATCTTTGCCAGGGCGCCGCCAGCATTCGTTGTCGCCTCGACGTACGAGCGTCCAACCGTGGCGACGCAGGACACCCCGAACGTCCCCACGCTCGTTGAAGTCATCGCCAGGACGATCACCTGGCGTGGCCGGTAGCTTCGGGGGCGGGGCCATCTCCACACGCTCATTGAACGACCGGGCGCACCGGATCAGGACTTCCCGTTCCGCCTCCGTGATGACCGGCAACCGCTCAAAGCTCCCCTGTTCCAGCACGTAGCCGCACGACGGGGCACACAAGAACAGACTGCCTTCCCCGCGGGTCTCCACGAGCACAGGGTAGAACTCGCAGCACTCTCCCACGCGACGAACGACGTACTTCTTGCCCTGGTACATCGCAGAGTCCGGGTCGGGAGCCACGCACACCTTCTCCGCCAGCTTCATGCTGCCCGGAACCGCGCCTTCGTAGTGGTACACGACGTGCTTGCCGCCGGATTGGGAACGCTCGATCACCAGACGGGCGAGTAACCCGGGCGATTCGGCCTCCACCAGCTCCCGCCAGGACTCAAACACCTCCGCCTGGCAGTCGAAGTCCAGCAGTTCCAGGTTCCCCGAGACAGCACCAGTGAGGAGGCACATTGCCTCGACCGACGGCGAGCTGAACCACTGCTCCATCTGCGTCGTCGATGGCGGGCACGTCTGGTATGCCTTCCACGCTGACAGCGACGGCCGCTTTTCGCCCAACAAGGCCGGCAGGACGCACAGGCCAGCGCCATGGTGCGAGTGTGCTGCGGAGGCAAGGTCAGCGATGTCGGGCAACGTAGTCATCGGAATCGTCAGTCCAGTGCAGTACTCGTGATTGCCTGTGTTCGTGCTACCTCTTGGCGGTCCTGTAACGCAGCGATGACAGCCTGAGGGTCAAAGACAAACCGTCCGCTGGGCAGCACCAGCCTGGGAATGTCGCCGCGGCGGGCCCACCGCCGTACGGCCGATGCTCTGACGCCCAGCCGAGCGGCCATCTCTGTGGCAGTCACGAAGTGCAGTGAGGACCGTTCATCGCTCATACAATCCAATCTAGAGGATGAAATGAGGTCCCCGAAGAGAGCTTGCGTGCTTGAATCGCTTAACGCGCTTTTAGCCGCAGTTCACGTGCTTGCGCAAAGGGCCGATGGCCAGCCCACCCGTCGATCACGTCTGGGTGGGCTTCAAGGGAGGAAGGTAGGGAAGGCGCTTCGTGACGCGGGGCCAGACGGACTGAAGCTGGCTGGGAAAGTAGTACTTCTTCTGGCCGGGCCTCCAATCGCCGACGTGTTTGGGCAGTGTGACTTCGGTTTCCTTGCGACGGGCGGCGTTCTGGAGGGACTTCGTAAGGCTGTCCAAGCGGGCCTCTGGAAGTCTATCCCCCGACACGCAGAACATCTTGATGAACTCGATCAGCGTCAATGGCGTGTCGTGTTCTTCGACCGGCGTCTGAGCCGCCGAAACGGAAGCCACATTCGCACCAGTCGCTGCCTCGACCTGGGCCTCCAGTCGCAGCGTCGCCGCATGCATCTCACGACATACGGCATCCAGAGCCTGGAGGTCCGCGCCGCTGTCTATCAGTACGGCTGTCTCTGATTTCCCTTTCCTCGCGACGGTGTACTGGCTGGAAACCTGCCCGACTGCCCGCACCGTCAGCCAAGAATCGGGAACTGAGTAGCCTGTGGCTAGGAGTCTCTTTTGCGCGTCGCGGATGCGCTGGGAGGTATCGATGTGAGCATGTACCATCTCGCGCTGGAGCTGCTGACGTTCCTTCCTGCCACGCTTCACGTTTGCCCCAGCATATCTAAACCGCCTGGGAGCGCCCCAGAGCTTAGCTTGCGAATAAAGCCATGCCAGTTCCCGCAGGGCGTTCAGTTGGTCTTGTACGGCTGCCATGAGTACTTTCCCTGAATGCGTTGCGACATCGCCTACGAGATAGTCCTGGTACCGGGAGGATTCTAGACGGTCTTTGCGGGCATTTCGAGCCTCAGGCTGCCGGGTTCTTGCCTCTGCCCAGAGAGAGAACCCCGGCCGCGAGATGGCCGGGGCATGGGTGGGTGATGCGGAGGTCCTATCTGGCCAACTCGTCCGTGCGGACGCCCGTATGGGCGAACTTACCGCGGCCTACCTTGCGGAAGCGGGAGTCCTTACCCTTGACCTCGATCTCGCGGATGATGGCGGCGTAGATGGTCGCGGCCGGGGTCTTGCCGGAGGTCTTCCAGAGGCCTTTCTCAAGCATCCGCTTGACCGTCTCGGCCGTGCTCAGCGGCTCGCCAGCCTCGGCCAGGACTTCGGCCGCGGCGTCCAGGCCGCTCATCTTCTCGGGTGCTGTGGGGGTGGCTTGCTGCTTCTTAGTGGTCTTCTTCGCCTTCGACATAGGCATCTCCTTGACGTTAGGCCCGGCACCGCGCCGGGCGGTTAGTTGTCAGTATGCGAACCCCCGCCACTGCTGGAGCTTGACCGGCATCCGCCGCCACTTCAGGCCGCGCTGGTCTGGCGGTGGCAGCCATGCCACGATGCACCCATGGCTGGTAACCTGTCGGGTGTATTCGGCCACGCGGCGCTGGCGCTCCTCGTCGGTCAGGTAGCGCCGCTCCAGGCCGTTGGCGTTCAGCCATCGCCTCGCTCCCGCAAGAATCCGCATGGCGACCTTCTCTTCGATGTGCATGGCCTGCTCCTTTCTGTTCGCCGTAATGGCGGGGACATCAGGCCATGAACAGGTAGAAATGCTAAGCCACATTCCCGGAATCCCGGCAGATTTCCGCATGCCACATGCTTCGCAGGGGCAAAGACTTATGGCGATTGGCGCAGATTCCGCCATGAAGGCATTCCCCTCGGCAGAAGGCCCTGCTGCACCAAGCCGGCTGGGCGGCTTGGTCTGGAACGGCACCGCCGCTGTTGTCTAGGGTGAGAGGGCAATTTCCTTACGGCCGGAGCGGTGGCGGAAGGTCATGGGGATGTCGATAACGAAGGCCTCGTCGTCCCGGTGCACAGCGGCTTATTGGGGGCCAGCCTAGTCAGTTGTGTCAGCAACGCAGGTGGGGGTCTGGTGACCGTTGGACCTATCCTTGTCCCCCTGTCAAGTCATGCCGTCACCCCCAAAGGCTCGGATTCGATAGCGTCGGGTTTCACCTCGGCCGCGAGGGTCCCAAGGCCTACTTCAGTAGCTTCGCCACCTGGGCCTTCAGTTCGTTGGGGTCCAGGGGCTTTCGCAGGAAGGCGTCCACCGGAAGGAAATCGCCCGATTCCTCCGGTTGAAGCGTCTGGCCCGTCTTCTCTTCGATACAGGTAAGAATGATGATGGGGATATGTTTGAGTTTCTCGTCCTGACGCATCTTGTAGGCCAGGTGGAAGCCCTCGGTGTCGGTCTCCATCATGACGTCCAGGAGGATCAGGTCCACCTGCTGGGACGCCAGTTGTTGCTCAGCCTCCCGGCGGCTGGCGGCTTCCAGGACGTCGTAGCCGGCGCTGGACAGGACCATCCGCGTGGCCTGCCGGAAATCCAGGTCATCGTCCACGACCAGCACTCGTTTGGCCATGAGGGTACTCCTTGTGACGTCTGGTTGCACCGCACGGCGGGCGCAACGATGCACCAGCCTTAGCTGGGTTACCCTGAACCTTGCACCACAGGGCAGTCTACTGGAGAGGGTGGAAAACGAAAAGCCCCTTCCTGTGTTTTGTCGGGGGAGGACTGTCAGGAAAGCATCGAGATCTCCAGCTTACCACACCCGACGAACTTCTAGGGGCAACAAGCAGAAGTAATGGGCGAAACCTTGCTCGCTTTCTTGACATGCCCCCTGGCGATTCTGTATTCTTTTGTTTTGACACGTTCTTTGACTAATATCGCGCCTGTTTGTCCGTAGTTGTGTTCGTGGTTCTCTCCTAGCCGAATCCGATTCCCGGCGGAGGGCCAGCGTGACGACGTATTTCATGTCAGCCGAGGTGTTGGCGCGTGCGGTGGACCAGTGGCAGGATAGTGCTATTCTCGGACCGCTGGTGACCGAACGACTGGCTTGGCTCGACTCGATAGACACTTCAGGGGTGTCTTCGATGTCGATCCTAGAGGCTCTTCGTCAGCCGCGAGCGGCTCAGAGTCTCAAGGGGACGATGCTGCCGGCCTCGGAGTCGTTAGGCCGGTACGGCTCGCCAGCGCCGGCCGCCACCGCGATCCAAACGGCCGCGACAGTGGTCTTGGGGGTTCGCGCCTGTGAGCTTCGGGCGCTGGGGTACCTGGACAAGGTCTTTCTGGCCGGGGCCGTCGAGGATCCGAGCTATCGCGCCCGCCGCCAGCGGACGACGATTGTCTCTTGCGACTGCGTGGCTTTCGCAGAAACTTGTTTTTGCACGCTGGTCGGCGGGCGCCCGTTTGCCACCGGCGGGCACGACGTGAATCTGACGCCCTTGGAGGATGGATGGATCGTAGAGGTCACCAGCGAGAAGGGTCACAATCTTCTCGGCTCGGTCCAACCGGCCCAGGCTACGGGGGAACAGTTGGCGCGCCGCGAAGACGTCCGCCGCCGGATGACCCAGCGGGTGGCTGACCAGAACAAGGCGTTTTCCTTCTCCGCCGGCGACGCCGCCGCCCCCAAGCTGCCGGAAGGCGGCGACGACGGCTGGCAGAAGTTCGCCGCCGACTGCGTCGAGTGCGGCGGCTGCACGAACATCTGCCCCACCTGCCACTGCTTCTACCTGTATGATCAGACGCCTGGACCATCGACGTTCGAGAGAGTCCGGACCTGGGACAGTTGTCTGTTGAACGCGTACCATCGCATGGCCGGCGGGGTGCATATGAAACTCAGCCCGCGCCCGTTGCTGCTGAGCCGACTGGCCAACCGCGTGCTGCACAAGTACGTTTACTCCCCCCAGCAGTACGGCCTGGCGGGATGCACCGGGTGTGGCCGCTGCATTGACGCCTGCCCGGGCGCCATCGACATCCGCCGGGTGGTTCAGGAACTGGCACGATGATCTCCGACAATCCGTACCTTCCCTGGCCTGCGGAACTGATCGAGGTGATCGACGAGACGCCGACGATCAAGACGCTGGTGGTCCGGCCGGAAGCGCCTCTTGCCTTCCGGGCCGGGCAGTTCGTGCAATTGACCGTCCCGGGAATGGGCGAGGCGCCGTTTACTCCCTCCAGCTCACCGTTGGAGGGCCAACCGATTGCCCTAACGATCTTGCGGACCGGCACCGTGACCGAGCAGATGCATCAGTGCCGGCCAGGCCAAGTCCTGGGCCTGCGCGGGCCGTTCGGGAAGGGCTATCCTCTCGAGAAGCTCCAGGGCAAGGAAGTCCTGGTCGTGGGCGGCGGGGTGGGTCTGGCGCCCCTGAGGGCGTTGATCCTGACCCTGCTGGCGCAACTCGACGGCATTAAGCGGATGAGCATCAAATACGGCGCGCGGTGCATGGAGGAGCTGCTGTACCGCGAGGAATACCCCAAGTGGACGCCCAACCCCAAGGTCGATTTCACCTGCACGATCGACCGCCCCCAGGCCGGATGGGATGGACGAACCGGCATGGTCACGACGTTGCTGAAGAACCTCGACGTGGACAAGGCCAACTGCTACGTCTTCGTGTGCGGCCCGTCGATCATGCTGAAGTTCGTCACGTTTGAGCTGGTGGCGGAAGGATTCCACAAGGACCACATCTACCTGTCGATGAACCGGCGGATGAGCTGCGGCATGGGGCTGTGCGGCCGGTGCAATATCGGTCCGTACTACCTGTGCAAAGACGGCCCGGACGTCAGCTACGCCCTGATTGAGAACTACCCCAACGTGTTCTGATGAGAGACCCCATTGCGGAGAAGCGGAAACCAAAGCCTCCCAGAGGCTACAAGGTAAGTGAGTAGTGATAGAAGTCCGACCGACATCGCAAACCGTGCCGCGGTGCACCCTGTGCCCCGCCGTCTGTGAGCTGGGCCTCGCACGGGCGGGGCCGGACGGTTGGCGAACCGAATACCCTCTGGATGAGGACCACTGTGTCTGTCCTCGCGGCAGCGCGATCGGCGACTTGTTGGCCCATCCGCGGCGAATCCTCAGTCCCCGCTGCCGCACCGAAGGCCGGTGGCATTCGGTTTCCCCCGCCGAGGCCCTGGACCGAATCGTTAGCCGCAGCCGCGGAGAGGTGACGATCCTGCTGGACGGCAAACTCCCGTGCGAGGAGATCGCAGCCGTAGCGGCCTGGTGCAAGGCCTGGGGCGGGTCGAAGTTGTGCCTGGTGATCGAGCCGGCCGATGAGATGCTTCTGCTAGGCACCGAGGCTAGCGGCGCGGATTACCTCTCGGCCTCGGCGCTGGCCGAAAGTGACGCCTTTCTGGTGAGTGGGGGCGTCCTGGGCGCCAACACCGCCTGTGCCCGCGCGCTGCTGGACCGCCGCAAGGCGGAGCCCGCGACGCCGCTGGTGGTCATCGATCCGGGGGCCGGGGTGGCGGTCAAGTTCGCCACACACTGGGTGGACGGTCCGGCGGGCAGTGAGATGACAAACCTTCTGACTGTGGGCGCGGCGGCCGGCGTGGATGTCCGTGCCCTGGGGTGGCGCTCGGTACCGCAGACAGCGGCCGCGACCACCGCAGGCAAGGCGCTGGCCGGGCGCAAGCGATTGGCCGTCCTGATCGCCGCCGAATACGGCCGAACTTCGCAGTGGCGGGAGATCGGGTTCCTGGCCGGCACGTTGGCCAAGACCCTGGGCGGCGGCGTGGCGGTCCAGACCACCGGCGCCAACGCCCTGGCCGCCGTGCGGATGGCCAGTGCCTTGGGAACGGTGCCGCTGGCGCAGGCGCTTTCGGACGGGCCGGCGATGCGGGTCGCCGTCGGCTGCGATGTCTTGGGCATGTTGGGGTGGGCGGAAGAAGGAACGGTTGAGGCCGCAGCCGCAGCCCTGCCGAACCGGACCACGGAACTGGCCGAGGTCGTTCTGCCGCTAGCGCTGGTGGCAGAGATGAAGGGCACCTGCCTGGTGGACGGGTCCCAGCGAATCCAGACCTCGCCCCTGCTCTCCCCACCAGCCGGGGTGCTTACGCCCGCGGCCTGGGTGGAGCAACTGGCGCGGAGGGCGGGAGTCTCAGGCCCCGGCCCATCGCCTCAGCCGGATTCGCTCGCGAGGGCGCCTGTCAAATCCGAGTTCTCCCCCTCGGCCGTTGAGGATCCACCGACCCGCGCGTTGCTCTTGGGTCGCCAACCCTCCCACGCAGGCAGCGGTGCGTTGACCGGATACGGCGCCTGGCAAGCGGCGGCCTGCGGCGAGCCGGATGTGCAACTGTCCATCGAAGAGGCCCGGAGGATGGGGCTCAAGGACCACCAGCCGGTCCTCGTGCAGGCCGGCGGGCGATCCGTTCGCGCCCGCGTCCGCTTGGCGAGCGAGTTGACCGGCGGCACGGCGGTGCTCTCCGAGGGCTTCGCGCAGACCCGCGCCTTGATGCCCGCGCGGATCGACGGTTCGGGCCAGCTCCTTTCGGGCAGTCCGGCGGAATTCACGATCCATCCGGAGGCTTCGGCCTCGAAATAGGCTGTCATGAACACAACTGGTACTCATCCTGCTCTCGTGGCGAAGCGCGTGGTGCTGAACCTGGACCGGTGCGTCGAGTGCGGCTCGTGCGCGTCGGCCTGTTTCACCAGCCACGCGAACATGCCGGCGATCAGCTTCGCCGGTGCGGGGCCGGCGCTGCTGCCCGTGGTGTGCCGCCAGTGCAACGCTGCCCCGTGCGTGGAGGTCTGCCCAGCCGACGCGATGGTTCGCGACGAGCAAGGCGTGGTCTTCCGGCGCCTGTTCCGCTGCACCGGGTGCGGCTCGTGCGCGTGGGCCTGCCCCTTCGGCGTGCTGAGCGAGCAGGGAGCGGGCGTCCCCACCAGCATCCGAAGCACCGACCGCCTGACCGGGCATCAGGTCGCCAAGTGCGACCTCTGCCGCGACCGGGTCGCGGGTAATGACGCCACCGTGCCGCGCTGCGTGGCGGCCTGTCCGGCTGGGGCACTGATGTTCGTCGACGAGCACCAAGCCCCCCAGGCGCGTCTGAATATGCTGGGCGGACGGACCACGGGAGAGAACCCCTACAAGCGAAGGTAAGGCCATGAGCGTTCTGACCACCATTGGGGTGTTCCTCGCGGCCGCCGCCGGCACGCTGGTGCTGGGGTTGGTCCTGAAATGGGTGGACCGCAAGGTGACCGCCCGGGTGCAGTGGCGCGTGGGGCCCCCCTGGTATCAGCCCATGGTGGACATCCTCAAGCTCATGGGCAAAGAGAATCTGATGCCCGCGACCGCCCGGGGCACGGGCTTCCTGCTGGCCCCGCTCATTGCCCTAGCCGCCACGGCCGTGGCAGCGGCGGTGCTGTGGCACGCGCTGCTCTGGCCGGATAAGACCTTCGTGGGAGACCTGATCGTCTTGGTCTACCTTCTGATGATCCCGGCCTTGATGACGATGCTCGGCGCGGGCGCGAGCGGCAACCCGCACGCCTCCGTCGGCGCCAGCCGCGAGATGAAGCTGCTGCTCAGCTACGAGCTGCCGCTGCTGATCGCCCTGCTGGTGGCAATCGCACGGACGGCCGGGGCTGGGGGCGGATGGAGCTTCCGGTTGGGGCAATTGATCACCGCCCAGCAGAGCAGCGCCCCGGTCGCCTGGAGCCTGTCGGGGGTGCTGGCGTTGGCGATCGCCATCCTGTGCACGCAGGCCAAGCTGGGCCAGGTGCCGTTCGACCTGGCCGAGGCCGAGTGCGAGATCATGTCGGGCGTCTACGTGGAATACTCCGGGCCGTCGCTGGCCAGTTGGCTGATGACCCGTGCGATGCTGGCGGCGACGCTCCCGCTGCTGCTGATCGCCGCCTTCTGGGGTGGGCTGTACCGCGCCGCCTGGTGGGGCTACCTGACCTTTGCAGGCAAGTATCTGCTGCTGGTTGTGTTAGTAACGTTGATCCGCAACACCAATCCGCGCTTGCGGATCGATCAGGTTATGCGGTTCTTCTGGTTCCGCCTGACCCCCGTGGCAGCTGCGGCCTTGATCTTGGCCTTCTGGGGCATTGCCAAGGGTGTGTCATGGCTCTGAGGATGTGGGCATTGCGCAAGAGTCTGTGGGTCTACCACGTGAACGTGGGGGCCTGCAACAACTGCGACATCGAGGTGCTGGAGCTCCTGACGCCGCGATACGACATCGAGCGGTTCGGGATGGTCCTGGTCGGCTCGCCCCGGCACGCCGACGTCCTGGCCGTCACGGGCGTGTGCACGCGACAGGCCATGCCGCGGCTCCAGGAACTCTACCTTCAGACGGCCAAGCCCTGCGTGGTGATGGCCATCGGTTCTTGCGCCCTGGAGCAGGGAATCTTCACAGAGGCCTACCACATGGGGGCGAAGGTTGACGAGGCGATTCGTGCGGTAGACCCCAACGCCATCATTCTGTACGTGCCCGGTTGCCCGCCCAAACCCGAGGCCATGATCGACGCAGCCGTTAAAGGGATGGCATACCTCAAGACACTGGGCAAGCCCGCCTCTAAGGCGGCGGGCCGGGCGTGAGGAGATTTGCAGTATGACGACAGTACCGACGCAAGAAGGAATCACGCTGACGGGCTTCGTCGGCGAGGTCGTCAAGCGTCTGGGACGGCTGGTGGTGGACGTGCAGCAGTGCCAAGCGCGGCGGGGCATCGTCCGGATCGACCCGGACGCGACCGTGGAGGTGGCGCGGCAGCTTCTCGCCATGCCGGGCTCGCGCCTGGCCACGGCCACCGGCATAGAGGTCCGCGATGGCATCGACATCCTGTACCATTGGTGCTTCGAGCCGGAGGGCGTGGTTTTGACGGTCAAGGCGCTGGCAGCCCGGCCGGAGCTGGCCATCGACTCGATAGCGCCGGTCGTTCCCGCGGCCAACTGGATCGAGCGGGAGATGCACGACCTGCTAGGCGCGCAGTTCCGCAATCATCCGGACATGCGCCGGCTGATTCTGGACGACTCCTGGCCACAAGGCGTGCACCCGCTGCGGAAGGACTTTGACCAGTGCCTGGACCGCCCGCCGCTGCCCAGCGGCCCGCCCGTGGCGCCAGGCGCAGGGGAGGGTCCAGACAAGTGAGTCATAGAACTGTCGTTAGCATCGGACCGTTCCACCCCCTCCAGGAAGAGCCGGAGTTCTTCCAGCTCTACGTGGACGGCGAGACCGTGGTGGACGTGGACGTGCGGCTGAGCTACAACCACCGCGGTATCGAGAAGCTGAACGAGTCCAAGACCTTCGACCAGGTCCCGTTCGTGGTGGAGAGGGTCTGCGGCATCTGCTCCGCCAGCCACCCCCTGGCGTATATCCAGGCGGTGGAGGAGATCGCCCACGTGAAGGTGCCCGAACGCGCCCTGTACCTGCGGACCATCGTCAACGAACTGGAGCGGCTGCACAGCCACCTACTTTGGGTGGGCCTGGCCGGGCACTTCCTGGGCTACAACACTGTGTTCATGTGGGCCTGGAAGTACCGCGAGCCGGTCATGGAGGCCCTGGAGGTCACCACCGGCAGCCGGGTCAACTACGCCAACTGCAAGATCGGCGGCGTGCGGCGAGACATGACGGCCGAGCAGCTTCAGATGATCGACAAGGTCTGTACCGATCTGGTCGGGCCTCTGGAGATGCTCACCAAGGCCGTGCTGGACGATCCGATCCTCCACGCGCGGCTCAAGAAGGTGGGCGTGCTCAAACCCGCCGACGCCAAGGTGGAGGCGATCCCGCCGGGTGAGGGCGTGGGGCACGTAGAGGCCCCGCGCGGTGAGACGTTCCACTACGTGCGCAGCGACGGGTCCAATCGGCCCATCCGCCACAAGATTCGCGCGCCCAGCTACGTCAACATCCCGACGTTCAAGGCCTCCT
>JALHTV010000252.1 GCA_022866005.1 Phycisphaerae bacterium | reverse complement strand
GCCAAGAATCCAATTCTCAAACAAACTCCAAATGCGCAAATCCCAAACCCCAGGACCCCCCCGATCGCAGCCGGAGGCGCCGGGCGCTGCCCGCGGGTGGTTGGGGATTGGGTGCTTGAGGATTGTTTGGTACTTGCCCCCGTGGGATTTGGGATTTGCCAGCCGGACGGCCTTTCCTGTGCCCGGGCCTCCTCAACGGGCGTGCCGGGAAACCCAGTCAGGCACACACACCGACACCGCCGAAGTGGTGTAAGTAGTTGTGTGTAAGTTCGGATGGTGAGTGTGTCATCGCCCTGGAGCGGAGGCGAGCGCAGCGAGCCGAAGCGGAAGGGCGATGACACGGCGCGAAAAGTTGGGTACGCACTCCCTCTTCACCAGCAAGCAAAGAAGGGAGAAGCGTACCCATGGATAGACTGTCTGTACCCCCGACCCGACGGCAAAGGCAAGAGGCTTTCTGGGGCTGGATCGACGCCAGGGTCAAGCAACTGGTCCAGGACGTGGCCGAGCAAACGCTGGAGCTGGAGATGCAGGCCTATCTGCAAGCCGCCTGGAATCAACGCACGCCGACACGCCGAGGCTATCGCAACGGTCATTACCGCAGGGGCTTGGCCACCCCGCACGGCCCCTTGTCGGTACGGATTCCTCGTTGCCGCTTCGGCGGACTGGACTGCTGGCGGCTGTTCGACCGCTACCAGCGCCGGATCGCCGACGTCGACCGCATCCTTCGCCACGCCTACCTGCTGGGCGTCAGCACGCGGGGAACGGCGGAACTGGCCGAGCAGGTCTTCGGCGGCCGTCTGAGCCACCAGACCGTCAGCCAGTTGATGCGATGGCTGGACGAGCAATTGGCCCTCTGGCGGCAACAGCCGATCCTGCCGGTGTACCCGGTGCTGTACATCGACGGGATGCACGTGGACGTCCTCGGGGGCGACCGGATGGTGATGCTGGCGGCGGGCCAGCGACCGGACGGGCAGTTGGACATGCTGGGGTTCTGCGTCTCGACGGGCGAGCACTGCCTGGAGCTCCTGAACGACCTGCGTCGTCGCGGCTTGGAGGGCGTGGAACTGTTCGTCTCGGACGAGTCCGGGGCCATCCGCTCGGCGTTGGAGCAGGTCTATCCCGAGGTGGCCTGGCAGCACTGCACGTTCCATCGCCTGGCGGCCTTGCGGGCGAACGTCGGGCCAGCGGACTTCCGCGACCGGATGGTGGCCGAGGCCGCCTGTGTCTTTCGTTGCCCCAGCCGTCCGGCGGCCGTGGAAACCGCTGCCGCGTGGGCTCGACGCTGGAAGTCGCAGGCCCCATGGGCCGTGCAGCAGTTCCTGACGGACCTGCAGGACAGCCTGCGGTTCTACAACTTACCGAAGGACTGGTGGAGACGGGTGCGAACCAACAACCCTTTGGAGCGGCAGATCCGGACGTTGCGACAGAGACTGCGTCCGATGGGCTGCTTCCACGATGCGTCGGCCATCGAGCGAGCCGTCTTCGGACAGTTCCTCCGCTGGCACCTCATCCCCGAACTTACACACGATACTTGACGCTATCGCGGACCCCCTGAGGCTGTACATCCGTCTGCCAAGCTGCGATAATCAGGGTTTGGTGCCGGGCACGGAGGCGGTCTTCCTGCCCGCCTGAAGGGAGACTTCGGACCCGGCCTTGAGGACCGCTGAGCGGCAAAGGAGTGGACGCGTGGTCGAATCCGATCCCCGGTCCGAGCAGGCGCCGGTTAATAACGCCGGGCAGCCGCCGGCCGACAACGGCGACCAGCCGGCGGCCGCGGGGACGGCGCCGGCGCTGGAGCTGGCCTTCAAAAACGAGCGCATCGAGGACTTTCTCATCGAGGAGGGGCTGCGCGACTCCTACCTCACGTACGCCATG
>JALHTV010000251.1 GCA_022866005.1 Phycisphaerae bacterium | reverse complement strand
TCGGTTTGTACCGGTCATTGTAGCACGTTTGCAGCCCTGGGCATAAAGGCCATGAGGACTTGACGTCATCCCCACCTTCCTCCGGTTTAACACCGGCAGTCTCGCTAGAGTCCCCGGCATAACCCGCTGGCAACTAGCGACAAGGGTTTCGCTCGTTAAGGGACTTAACCCGACATCTCACGACACGAGCTGACGACAGCCATGCAGCACCTGTGCACGTTTCACCCCGAAAGGCAGCCCGTTCTGTTTCCAGGCGGGCATCCGTGCATGTCAAGCCCAGGATAAGGTTCTTCGCGTTGCATCGAATTGAGCAACATGCTCCACCGCTTGTGTGAGCACCCGTCAATTCCTTTGAGTTTTAGCCTTGCGACCGTACTCCCCAGGCGGTCCACTTATCGCTTTCGTTTCGGCCGGAAACACGTCAGAGTGCCTCCAACCTAGTGGACATCGTTTAGGGCCAGGACTACCGGGGTATCTAATCCCGTTTGCTCCCCTGGCTTTCGCACCTCAGCGTCAGGACAGGCCCAGCGAGTCGTCTTCACCTCCGGCGTTCCTCTTGATATCTACGCATTCCACCGCTCCACCAAGAGTTCCACTCGCCCCTGCCTGCCTCAAGCCCAATCAGTTTGCCCAGCCATTCCTCGGTTGAGCCGAGGGATTTCACTAGACACTTGATGAGCCGCCTACGTGCGCTTTAAGCCCAGTGATTCCGAACAACGCTTGCCACCTTCGTCTTACCGCGGCTGCTGGCACGAAGTTAGCCGTGGCTTCCTTTGGGGCTCCTCAACTCCGGAGGGTATTCGCCTCCGTCGCTTGGCGACCCCTGACAGCAGTTTACACCCCGAAGGGCTTCTTCCTGCACGCGGCGTCGCTGGGTCAGGCTTTCGCCCATTGCCCAAGATTCGTTACTGCAGCCTCCCGTAGGAGTCTGGGCAGTGTCTCAGTCCCAATGCGCCGGGCCGACCTCTCAGTCCCGGTACCCGTCGTCGCCTTGGTGAGCCGTTACCTCACCAACTAGCTGATAGGACATGGGCCGCTCCCAGGCCAACAGGCCTCCGAAGAGGACCCGCCCTTTGACCTCTCTGCCCTACGGCAGGGGGGTCTCATCAGGTATTACCCGCAGTTTCCCGCGGCTATCCCTGTGCCCGAGGTACGTTACCCATGTATTACTCGCCCTTGCGCCACTCTACTTGCCCGGTTGCCCGGGCTTTCGCGTTCGACTTGCATGTTTTAGCCACGCCGCCAGCGTTCGTTCTGAGCCAGGATCAAACTCTTCACTTGATTATCGTCCTAGTCCGAAAGGACGCGGCTCAGCAGTCCTTGAAACTGCTCGGGTGCCGGCCCCCCGAAGGGGACCACTCACGGGAACCGCGCCCTGTGCCATTGAAGGCATCGGGCCTCGTTCGATGGAAGACTCTGAAGCTGGTGATCGCCCGTACGGGCGACCGGTCCTGACCGCCCCGCGATCGCGGGACGGCCAAGGCTTCCGCTCAAAACCCATCACCTGTAGGCAAGTCACGAGGGTCTTGAGCCGCCAGGCCTCGCGCAAGCGAGCCCGGCGTGGATCGTTGTCCCGTTGACCCCGGCCGTGACAGCCGGACCGACGGGCCACACCCTCGTGACGGCAACACTGTTCACTTGTAAAAGAGCGTTCTGATACACCGAACCGGTCACAGCACCGGCTCGCCCCCCCGTGGGTGTGGGCATTCTATCGCCGCTACTCCACCGGTCAACTGTATTTCGGAAAAATATCCCCGCGCTATTCGGAAGAAACACCTGCTCAAGAAGCGCGCGATTCACCCACTAGGGGAAGTATAGCACTGCGACAGGGGGCATGTCAAGCATTCCTACCGGATTCCCCTGGAGGATCCGCCTCGGTAACCGCCTGCGCGGGCACGGCCTTAGGGGCCTGGGGACATATTGCCGCCTTATCTGGGGAGACAGAGCGGCTCTGCCGCAGCGCCCGCCGCCGGCGGACGCCCACCACCGCCCGGTAGGTCAGCAGGTAGACGACGGCGCCGGCCGCCAGCCCGATGACGATGCTGCCCACCAGCCACGGCAGGAAGGCGTCCCCCACGGCGCGAAAGAAACTGGCGATGCGAGTGATGAGATCGTACCCGGGAGCGAAGGCATCTTTCATTGCCTGGACGATCTTGGCCCCGTTGCCCTTGATTCGCAGCATCCAGCAGCCCAGCCAATAGCACAGCAGGTTCACCGGGGCCGTCAGCGGGTTGTTCACCCATACCAGCGGCAGTCCGACGACCTTATTGGCCCGCAGCAAGGCCGCGATGGCGATCACGAGGATCATCTGCAACCCGTGGAAGGGCGTCCAGGCGACGAAGACGCCGATGGCGACGCCCAAGGCGATGCGGTGCGGCGTGTCATCCACATGGAGGATCTTGTAGATGACAAATCGCTTGATCCGGCGCAGGGTCAGCCGTGCGGAGGTCTTCAGCCGCATCGCCGCAACATCTCCAAGGCCCCGGCCACGACGTCGGTGGGGGCGATTGCCTGCATGCAGGTCACGTGGGCGCAGCGCCGGCGGAGGCAGCCTTGGCAGGGCACCGGAGCCGCCATCGCCTGGCCGCCCGGGTAGGGCCCGGTCCGCTCTGTGCGCGTCGGGCCCAGCAAGGTCAGGACCTCGCTGCCGACCGCCGGGGCGATGAACGCCGCGGCCGAATCGCAGCAGACCACGCCCGCCGCCGCCGCGATGACGGCCACCATCTGCGGGAGGTCCGTCTGCCCAGCCAGGTTGACCGCGCCCGGCCCCAGGCCCTCGACCACCGCCTGGCAAAGCTCCTGCTCCTGACCACCGCCGCCCAGCACGACCACCGGGGCGTGCTCCAGCAGCCCCGCGATCACCGCCCGCCAGTGCCGCACGGGGTATCGCTTGTTGGCCCAGCGGGTCGGGGGCACGCAGGCGACAAAGCCCTTCCGCCTCAGCCCGTGCCTGGCCACCATCTCCTGCGCGAGGGCATCCGCCTGCGGGTTGACCTGCAAGGTCATGTCTTGCTTGCGAGCATCAATGCCCAGTGCGCGGGCCAGTTCGATGTTCCTGTCCACGGTGTGGGCCGACTGGCAGGGGACGGGGCGATTGTAGAAAAGCGCCGCAAACTCCCGCGCATCGGCAAAGCCCGCCCGCAGCGCCGCACCGCTGACCCAGGCAAAAAACCCACTGCGGAACAGCCCCTGGAGGTCGATCGCCCACTGGTACCGTCCCGCCCGCAGCCGCTGGATCAGCCAGACCAGCTCACCGGTCGCCAGGGGCCAGTGCCACGGCGGCCCGAACCGCGCACGGTCAAAGAGGATCACCTCGTTCAGGTCGCTGTCGTGCTGGATCAGCCCAGCGTAGGCCCGTCCGATTAGCCAGGCGATGCGGGCCTGAGGGAAGGTCCGCCGCAACCCGCGCAGCACCGGGACGGCCGAGACCACGTCCCCCAGGGAGCTGGGTTTGATCAGCAGCACCCGTTCGGGAGCCTGCACTGCGGGGGGAACTGTCGCCGTCACGGCAGGGGCCTCCGGGCGGCCTTTTGAAGCTGGCGGCGCGCATCGATGCGCTCACGGAGCGTCCGGGTTGACCAGGCCTCAATCGCACGCCAGTAGGGTTTGAAGTCCACCCGCCCGCACCCAGGCCGACGCAGATAGCCCATCAGCAGGCGCAGACGACCGGCCTGATTGACCGCGGGGCACTCCAGCAGCGACACGTTCAGCCGCATCAGCCCCTTGAAGCGGCGTCGCGCACTGCGCGACTGCCGCTGGCCGAAGCCGTCCATGTCCAGGAGGATCAACTGGATGTCCTGGCCTGGCAACCAACGGACCAGCAGATTCCCGGCCTTGAGGTCGCGGTGGGCCAGGCCGTGATCGTGCAAGCGCTGGACGAGTCGGCCGATCCGCCAGAGCAGTTGCCGGGCCAGGTGGTGCTGCTGGGCTGGGGACAGGGGCACGCCCGCCTGCCCCGCGGGCGCCAGCCAGGTCGTCAGGAACTGGCCCACGGGCATCGCGGGGACCGCCTCGGTGATCAGGATGCTGTCGAGCAGCACGGGGCCAGCCCGTCGCTCCAGGGCGGCCAGCGGCAGGGCCGTGGCCATCCGCCGGTTCAGCAGCACATGCCCCCGCTTGAACGCCCGGACCGCTCGCGAGCGGCGGTAGCAGTCGGTGAACAGGCGCCGCAGGTATTTCCGCCGCGCACGCTTCACATACACGTCCAGGCCCCGTCCGCCAACGGTCAGGCGACGGCGGATCTCCTGGCTGGAGGGCGAATCCTTGATTTGTTCCATGTCGCCGGTGAACAGCGCCTCCGGCCGGGCGAGCACCTTCTGCCACTCATCCAGGCTGAACGTCATCGTCCCGGCGGTCGAGCCGGGCGGGGGGGTCTTGGTGGCCAGGACCACGTGCCCGCACCAGCCGCCCGCCAGGCGGATGGGGCTGAAGTAGCGTCCCCGGCGCAGGATTCTGCGATCGCGCTGGGCGTACTGACTGCGAGCGTGAACGAGGGTGAGCTCGTCCACCAATACCCGCCAGCCCCGCAGGCTGCCCGGGGCGCCGCTGACCGCAAGGTACTGCCGCAGGAACCTCAGGCGCTGGGTCCTGGTGGTGAACGGTGAGCGGTCATAGCAGAGTTGGGCGAGGTTGGCCGCCCGCAGGCGACGCGACACCCACAGGCACCGCCGCATGCGGTGCAGGTCCATCAGCACCGGGCGCGGGGCACTGTCAGCGGTGTGAATGACGATGTTGCCGCAGTGCAGGTCACCGTGAACCACCCCGGCGGCGTGCATCCGCGCTACCATCTCCGCCAAGGCCTCCGTCACCTGGCGGATGGCCTTGTGGCCCTGGCGTCCCAGGGAGCTCTGTCGCAGATGCCATCGGTCGGCAGGCTCCGCCGGCGCCACAGCCGCCGTGGCCACCCACGACACCCCGCCCTTGCGCCCGCTGGCCAGCACCTCCGGCGTCGCCACGCCATGACGGTTGAGATAGCGCGAGAACTTTGCTTCGCGCCGGGCATCGCGCCCGCGCAGGCGCCGCAGCAGGCGACGGAGACCGGAGCGCACGTGGAAGTGCTTCAGGTACACGTCGCGGCCGCCCCAGCGGCCGAAGTAGACCGTCCTGACCGGGTTCTGCTTGACGACCTGCCAGCGGGTCTGGGGTGGATCGGCCAGCTCAGCGGGGTCTGCGCTGGGCGCCGTTCCGCTCCCCCCGGCCGGGCCTGGCGGGACGGGGCGGAGAGCCTGGTCGTTCGCTTTTGGGGGCGGTCCCATGAGTTTCACTCGTGCGCTGACGAGCCGGCAGCCCGGACGCCGCGGGGATTATACTTCTTGCCCCAGCGCCCCTCAAGCCCATGCCCCCTGATGAAGCGTGCTGCGGATTCGCTCCAGGGCGGCCCCGGCGGCTGCGACGGAGTAGCGCGGTCCGGCCCAGGCGGCAGCGGCGGAGGCCAGCGCGCCGGCGGCAGCAGGCTCGTCCAGCAGCCGCAGCGACTCCGCCGAGGCGCCTCGCACGTCGCCCACCGGGCTCAGCGCCGCCGCCCGGCTGCCACCGGTGAGTTCCTGCACGTCGGCCGTGGCCCAGGCCACCACGGGCAAGCCCGCAACCAGCGCCGCCGCCAGCGAGACCCCCGGGTCATCGCCGGTCGGCAGAGACACCACCACGTCCGCGGCCGCCAAGGCGTCGGCGAGGCCGATGCGGCCGGCAGGCATGTGGATCTCGCGGTCGTACCCGAGCGTGGAGGCGAAGTATTGCACGGACGGCCGGGCCGGCCCCTCGCCGGGTACCAGCAGACGCACGTCAGAGCGAATCTCTCGGAGCACCGCGAAGACCCAGCAGGCGTACTTGTGGCCGGCCTGTTGCGTGAGGGCTCCCGGGGCGACCATCAAATGGTGTTCGTCGCTCACGCCCAGCGCCCGGCGGGTCCGGGTCCGCAACGCCGGGCGGTCCTGGATGGCGGCACTCGCCGGAGGCAGCACGTGCACGATCGATGCGCTCAGGCCCTCGGCCACCAGGCGGCCCCGACAGGCCTCGGTGGGGACCGTCACCGCTACGTTGCCCCAGGAGGCCAGCACGGCCAGGCAGTCCAGACGGCGCAGCGGCGGGAAGTGGGGCAGGTGCACGACCATTTCGCACCCTTTCCGGCGCGCGATGGCCTCGCCCGCCTGGGCGGCAGCGACGGACCAGGCTTGGACGAGCTGCACCTGGCCGACCGGCGCCCGCGCAGCCAGGCCCTCTACGGCAGCCGACCCCAGCGGCCTGTGGATTCGTTGCACCGGCACGGTGAACTCGCGCGGCACGTCCACCGGCCCGACGGAGACAACCTGGTCATCTGGAGCGACCACGGCGGCCAGTTGGCGCAGCGCGTCGGTCGCCGTCTCAGCGTCGATGATGTGCAGCACACCAGCCACGGGCGCAGATGATAGAGGCGCCGGCGGCTGCGGGCAAGCTTGCCCGGGTTGCCTCGGGATAAAGAGGACGCCGAACAACGCCCATTACAGGCACCGCTGTCGCGCCAGGAGCGCCGGCTGGTCCGTGCCAACGGTGTAGGGGCGGATGCGATAATCGAAGCGGTACCTCCCTGCCGGCAGGCGGTAGGGGGGCAGCGTGTCCGGCCCGCAGGAGCCGGTGCCGAGGCCGCGCTGGCGGTAGTCCAGGTTCACGACGGTCTCGCGGCGTGGGCGCAGCTCGTGGGTGTGGTAGGCGCGGTAGAGGTCATCGGCCGTGAAGTGGCTGGCCGAGCTCTCCATGTGCACCGGGCGCAGCGGTGCCAGCAGCATGCCCAGGCCGTCCGCACTCGCTAGGGCCACCCAGCGGACGTCGGTCTTGTTGCCGTGCTCTTGGGGCATGATGTAGGGCACGTACTGCCCGCTGACCGTGCCGCGGTAACGCCCGACGGGCGCGCCGATCTTGCGGTCGCAGTAGCTCTCGTGCGGCCCGCGCCCGAACCACTCGATCTGCTCAAAGCCCGCCGGCAGCGTCATCGTCACACCCACGCGCGGCAGCTCAGGCAAGCGGCGGTCGGCGACGACGATGTTGGCCACCAGGATGTCACCGCTGGGAAGGATCGTGTAGACGTGGCGGTGGGTGATCTTGAGCTTCGGATCGGCGCCTGTGGCCACGGTGCGGCAGGTGACGACTACCGCGCCGCCGCTGCCGCGGCGGACGGAAACGCCTGCGGGAGTCAGCTTGAGATTGTCGAAGCCCGCCGCCCGCCAGCGGCCTAGGGGCTTATTGTGCTGGCCGGTCCAGCACTTGATCCCGTCGTTGTCCGTGGCGGCCCGCCAGAGGTTGACCTGCGGCCCGGCGGCCAGCATCTCCCGGCCCATCCACCGGATCGACCGGATGCAGGCGGCGCGCTTGTCCACGGTGACGTGGAAGGCCTCCCCGGAGATCGTGGCTGAGGACCTGTCCTGGCGGAGCTGGAGCCGGCCCGCCCGCCTGACGCGCCGGGCCTTGCCGGCGGAGTAGGGCAGGGCGAACTGCTCCCAGGCGACCTCGTGGCCGGCGGGGCACCAGGCCGTGGCTCTGGCCGCGGTGAAGCGGACGGTGAGGAGGCACTCCTGACCCGGCTGCATGGCCGGGCGGCGGAGCGCCAGCGTGATCGGCTGCCTGCCGCGCGGCGGCGTCTTGAGGCGCGGCAGGCGCCCGCGCGCGACGACCGCGCCGTCCACCGTCATCTCCCACGCACCGGCCAGCCACGACAGGTCGGCGAAGAACTGCTTGTTGGTGACCGTCAGCTTCCCGCGCCGGAGGTTCTTGGCTGCCACCGCCAGCGGCTGCTGGAGCTTCTTGACCTCCTGCATGGCCGGGTGGGGAGTCCGGTCCGGCCAGACGAGCCCGTCGATGCAGAAGTTCTTGTCGTTAGGCTCGTCGCCGAAGTCTCCGCCGTAGGCCCAGTAGGCCCGGCCCTTGGCGTCGCGCTTGCGGATGCCGTGGTCGATCCACTCCCAGATGAAGCCGCCCTGGATGCAGGGGTACCGCTCGATGACGTCCCAGTACTCCTTCAGCCCCCCGTTGCTGTTGCCCATCGCGTGGGAGTACTCGCACAGGATCAGCGGGCGCGGGTCGTCGGTGGGGGCCTTCGCCCAGGCGACCAGGTCCTCCAGGGCGGGGTACATCGGCGGGATGATGTCGGTCACGTGCCGCGCACCGTGCCAGTGCCCGCCGTGGCGGGGGTTGACGGCGCGTTCGTACTGGATCGGCCGGTGGGGGTCGTAGCTCCTCACCCAACCGGCGAGCGCGTCGTGGTTGGCGCCATAGCCGCTCTCGTTGCCCAGCGACCACACGATCACGCTGGGGTGGTTCTTGTCGCGCAGGACCATCCGTTGCATCCGGTCCATCCAGGCGCCCGTCCATCGCGGGTCACCGGCGAGTTGGTAGTGGTAGCCGTGCGATTCGATGTTGGCCTCATCGACCACGTACAGGCCGTGCTGGTCGCACAGGTCCAGCAGGTAGGGGTCATTGGGGTAGTGGCTGGTGCGGAGGGCATTGAAGTTGTGCTGCTTCATCAGCACCACGTCGGTGAGCATGTCGTCCCGCGTGACGGCCTTGCCGCGGGTGTCGCTGTGATCGTGGCGGTTGACGCCCTTGATCGTCACCGGCCGGCCGTTGACCAGGAGCTGTCGCGCGCAAATCTCCACGCGGCGGAAGCCCACCCGCACCGCCGTGTGCTCCACCGGCCGGCCCCGGGGGCTGATCAGGTTGAGCACCAGCGTGTAGAGGTTGGGCGTCTCGTCGGACCAGCAGTGCACGCGCGGCAGCGACGCCTCCAGCGTCACGACGTTGCCCGGCCGCTGCCAGGTGTGCTTGTGCGGCGTGAAGACCGCCTCCAGCGGCTTGGGCAAGGCCCGCCGGCCGTCGGCGCCCAGCAGCTCGGCGCGGACGGTCCAG
>JALHTV010000031.1 GCA_022866005.1 Phycisphaerae bacterium | reverse complement strand
GGTCGGCTGTCCGGTGCTGGCGGACATTGCCCATATCGCCGGGCTCATCGTCGGCGGGGTCCATCCCGACCCGGTGCCGCACTGCGATTTCGTGACGGCCACCACGCACAAGACCCTCCGCGGCCCACGCGGGGCCTTCATCCTGTGCCGCAGTGCCTGGGCCCGTGCGGTCGACCGGGCGGTGTTTCCAGGTCTTCAGGGCGGGCCGCTGATGCACGTCATCGCCGCCAAGGCCGTGGCCCTCCGCGAAGCCATGCAGCCGGAATTCCGCCGGTACGCCGCAGCCATCGTCGCCAACGCCAAGGCGCTGGCGGAGGAGTTGGCGGGCCTCGGGTGGCGGCTGGTGAGCGGGGGGACCGACAACCACATGATGATGCTGGACCTGCGCAGCAGAGACCCGAATCTGACCGGGCAGACGGCCGCGATGTGGTTGGCCGCGGCGGGCATCATCGCCAACAAGAACGTCATCCCCTTCGACCCCCGCCCGCCGGTCAAGGCCTCGGGCGTCCGCCTGGGCACACCGGCCCTGACCACCCGCGGGATGGCAGCACAGGAGATGAAGCAGATCGCCCGCTGGATCGACGCGGTGCTGACTTGCGGCGGCGACAAGAACGTGCTCCAATCCGTGCGCGGGCAGGTGGAGGAGCTGTGCGGGCAGTTCCCCATTCCCGCGTATGGGCCCTAGGCAAGTCCCGAGCGGCGCGGCGCGCGCCAAGGGGCACACCATGCGAGAGGTCTACCGAATTCTTGACGCCAACTTCAACCGAGCCCGCGAGGCCCTCCGCGTGGCGGAGGACTGCGGGCGCTTCGCCCTCAACGACCCCGCCATTACCCAGATGGCCAAGAACCTCCGCAGCGGGCTTCAGGAGATTCTCTCGGCCATGCCGGCCGACGAGATGATCGCCAGCCGCGACACCGCCGGTGACATCGGCACCGAGATCACCAGCCCCACCGAGCCGAAGCGCGAGAACCTCGCTGACGTGGCCCAGGCCGCCTGCAAGCGCCTGACCGAGTCGCTGCGGACCATCGAGGAGTACGGCAAGTTCGTCGCGCCCAAGGAAATCCTGCGGATCGAGCGGATGCGCTACGACGCCTACACCCTCGAGCAGCGGTTGCAGGACCGCCTGGCCGTGGCGGGCAGGTTCGCCCAGGTCCGCCTGTACGTGCTGATCACCCCGACGCTGTGCCGCGGCAGCATCCGCGAGACCTCCCGCGCCGCCATCGCCGGCGGGGCCGACGCCATCCAGCTCCGCCACAAGGGCGGCTGCGATGCGGAATGCCTGGCCATCGCCGCGGAGCTGCGCGAGCTGACCGACGAGACGGGCAAGATCTTCATCGTCAACGATCGCCCGGACATCGCGGCGATGGTCGCCGCCGACGGGGTGCACCTGGGCCAAGGCGACCTGCCCGTGGCCGAGGCCCGCAAGCTGCTCCGGCCCGGGGCGATCGTGGGACGCAGCACCCACTCGCTGGACCAGGCCCGCGGGGCCGTCATCGAAGGGGCCGATTACATCTCCGTGGGTCCGATCTTCGCCACGACCACCAAGGACGCCGGCCCGCCCGTCGGCACGGCGCTGCTCCAGGAGGTCAGCAGCGCGGTCTTGCTGCCGATCGTGGCCATCGGCGGCATCACGCCCGACAACGCCGCCCAAATCGTCGCCGCCGGCGGCAAGTGCCTGGCCGTGTCCTCCGCCGTCTGCGCCGCCGCCGACCCTCAGGACGCCGCGGCGGCTATCCGCGCGAAGATCTCCTGACGGAGCCGCGGGACCGCCGGGCGCGGGGCCCGGCGCCGCCCCACCGGGGGGGTGCGATGGTTGCGTTGGCTGCGGCGCGGGGGTAGAATCCGTCCCCACATGCACGAACTCCTGGAACGCCTGGAGAGGTTCGGCTCCCCGCGGGTCGCGCTGGTGGGCGACTTCATGTTGGACCGGTACGTCTACGGCCAGGCCAACCGCCTGAGCCAGGAGGCGCCGGTCCCGGTCCTGCGGGCACTGCGGAGCGCGACCACCCCTGGCGGAGCGGGCAACGTCGCCTCGGCGCTGCTGGCGTTGGGCGCCCGGGCCATCTGCATCGGCTTGATCGGCCACGATCAGGCCGGTGACGAGCTGAAGGACCTGCTCACCGGCGCCGGGGCGCAGATCTCGGGTCTGGTCCGCCTGGCCAAGTTCGCCACCGTGGTCAAGACCCGCTACGTGGGCCTGGGCCAGCACCGCAACCCCCAGCAACTGCTTCGCGTGGACCAGGAAGACCCCGCCACCGTCTCCGACACCGTCCGCGGCACGCTGCGGGCCGCGCTCCGCGGCGAGCTGCGGCACAGCAAGACCGTCGTCATCCAGGACTACGACAAGGGCGCGCTGAACGAGACCAACACCCCGCAGATCATCGCCGACGCCCGCAAGGCCGGGGCCGCCGTCGTGGTGGACCCCGCGGGCATCCGCGACTATCGGCGCTACGTGGGCGCGACGCTGCTGAAGCCCAATCGCTACGAGGCGGAAGTGGCCACCGGCATCTCCATCGTCGACGAGGTCTCCCTGGAGCGGGCCGCCCGACAGCTCATCCTGGCCGCCGACCTGGACGCCGTGGCGATCAGCCTGGACAAGGACGGCGTGTATCTGTGCGTCAAGGGGAGCCCCGGACGGCACTTCCCCCCGCCGCGGGCGCTGACGGTCTACGACATCACCGGGGCCGGCGACGTGCTGGTGGCCATGCTGGCCCTGGCGCTGGGCGAGGGCTGCGATTTCGCCCAGGCGGTGACCCTGGGGAACCTTGTGGGCGGCATGGCCGTGGAGCGGTTCGGCCCGGTGCCCGTCCAGAAGGAGGAGGTGCTCGAGGAGTTGCGGCGCCTGACGGGTCTGCGCGGGCGCAAGCTCCGCACGCACAAGCAGCTTCTCGACGAGATTACCCGCCGCCGCCGCGCCGGGCAGACCCTCGTCTTCACCAACGGCGTATTCGACCTGCTGCACATGGGCCACCTGCGCTACCTGCGCCAGGCCCGCCAGCTCGGCTCGTGCCTGGTGGTGGCGATCAACTCCGATGCCAGCGCGCGGCGCCTCAAGGGCGCCCGCCGCCCGGTCATCGGCCAGGACGAGCGGGCCGAGATGCTCGGCGCCCTGGAATGCGTGGACTTCGTGACGATCTTCGACGAGGACACCCCCAAGCCGCTGCTGGAGCTGCTGAAGCCCGACGTCCTGGTCAAGGGCGGCAGCACCGACCAGATCGTCGGGCACGAGATCGTCGAGAAGTACGGAGGCCGCGTCCGCAAGCTGGAACTGGTGAGCGGGCTGAGCACCACGGACATCATCAATCGCGTTCTGACCTCGCACAATAGCCCAGGCGCCAGGAGATCGTAAGCGTCGGACAGCCGGAGACCCAGGACCATGGCCAACCGAGCCGTCTTCCTTGACCGGGATCATACGCTGATAGAAGACCCCGGCTACCTGAGCGACCCCCGCGCGGTAAGGCTGCTACCGGGGGTGGAGCTGGCGATGAAGAGCCTGACGGCCGCGGGGTTCAAGACCGTCCTGGTGACCAATCAGTCCGGCATCGCGCGGGGATTAATCACCGAGGAGGCCCTGGCGCGGGTCCACGCCGAGCTGGGCCGCCAGTTGGCGGAGAAGGGCGCTCACCTGGATGCGATCTACTACTGCCCCTACCACCCCGAGGGGACGGTCGAAGGCTACGCCATCGACTCGGAACTCCGCAAGCCGCGCCCGGGGATGCTGCTGAAGGCCGCGGAGGACATGGACATCGACCTGCGGGCCAGTTGGATGGTGGGTGACGACGCCCCGGACGTCGAGGCGGGCCAGCGCGCCGGCTGCCGCACGATCCGCCTGCCGCCCGGAGCCTCGCCGCCCCCGGGCGAGGTGGCGCAGGAAGACGTCCAGGCCGACTTCACCGCGCGCAACATGGTCGAGGCCGCGCGAATCATCCTGCGAGAGAGCGCCCGCGGAGCGCCCCCGCCGGCAGCCGCGCCGGCGGAGACCCCCGCCGCCCCAGCCGACCAGGAACCCGCCGCCACGGGCGCCAGGCCCGGCAAGGTGCCCGCGCGCGCGGCCGCTCGTCCGCCGGTGGCGCCCGTGGCCATGCAACAGGTCTGCCTGGAGATCTTGCGATACGTCAAGCACCTCGCCCAGGCCAAGGACGAGGACTTCAACATCGCCAAGGTCCTCGCGGGCATCGTGCAGGTGCTGGCGTTGCTGGGGCTGCTGCTGGCGATGTGGCGGATGGCGACCGACCAATTGGCCCAGGCGGCCTTGTGGGCGCAGATTGCCGCGGTGCTCCAGATCATGGCATTGACGTTCTTCATCATGCGAAAGTGACAGACCCGGGGGGCGATCCCGCCAAGGCTCGCGCGGCGCTGCCCGCCAAGGGAAAGTAGATGGAGATCAGACCGTTTCGTGGATGGCGATACCGCGTGGGCGGCGTGGTGGACGTTAGTCCGTACCTGGCCCCGCCGTACGACATCCTCTCGGCCGAGGACAAGGACAGGCTGCTCGCCCGCTCCCAGAGGAACATCGTGGCCGTGGACCTGCCGCACGTCCCGCCCAACAGCGTCGGGCCCCAGGCTGTCTATCAGCAGGCCGCGCGGCGCCTGGCCGAGTGGCAGGCGGAGGGGTTATTGGTGCAGGAGAAGCGCCCGGTGGTCTACGCCTACCAGCAGACCTTCGCCTGGGCCGGCAAGACCTACACCCGCCGGGCACTGGTGGCCGGGGTGCGGGCGACGGCACTGGGGCAGGACGTGATCGCCCACGAGCACACCTTCGCCGGCCCCAAGGCCGACCGGCTGCGGCTGACGCAGTGCACGCGGATGCAGCTTTCACCGATTTTCGGCGTCTACCACGATCCAACCGGCCGGGCCGCCAGGCTGCTGAGCGAGGCGATGTCCGGCCCGGCCGACGGCCGCGGACGGGTCGGAGGGGTGAGCGAGACGCTGTGGGCCATCCGCGACGAGCAGCGCATCGCTGCCCTCGCTGCGGCGCTGCGCGACGAGCCCGTGCTCATCGCCGACGGCCATCACCGCTACGCCACCGCGCTGGAGTACCGCGACGGCCTGGCCGCCGGTGGGCAGTTGCCCCCCGACCACGAGGCCCACTTCGTGATGTTCGCCCTGGTCGCCCGGGAAGACAGCGGCCTGCTGCTCCTGCCGACGCACCGGATCCTCCGCAACCTGGCCCGGGACTTCACCCTCCAGGCGCTGATGGCCGGCACCAAGGAGTTCTCCTGGCGCCAGGTGGCGCTGCCGGCCGGGGACGACGCCGACGCGTTCCTGCGGCCCTTCGGCCCCGGGGCGATGGTGTTCATCCCCTCCGGCGCCAAGGAGGCCTGGGCGGGCAAGCTGATCGACCCCGACGCGATGGCCCGCGCGGCGCCGGACCGGACCGACACCTGGCGGCAGCTCGACGTGACCGTGCTGCACACGCTCATCGTGGACACAGCCCTGCGGCCGTGGCGGACGAGGGCCACGAGCATCGAATACACGGCCAGCCTGCCGGGGGCGGTTGGGGCGTGCCGCTCGGGCGGGGCGTCGTTGGCCGTGTGTCTGCAAGGGACGGCCCTTGCCAGCGTGGAGACCATCGCCCTGGCCGGGGTGCCCCTGCCCCACAAGAGCACCTACTTTTACCCCAAGCTGACCACCGGCTGGGTGCTCAAGCCGCTGGCCTGAGCCCGCCGGGGGGCGAATGGTTCTGACGACCGTTTTCTGCGATAGCTCCATGCAAGCCGGCCAGTTGCAGCCCGAACCGCCGCTTTGAAAATCGGAAAACTTGTTGAAGAATCTGCCATTGTGGTGTAGACTCACACCGAAATTTACCGGTCGCAAAGGGGAGCACGTCTTCGGCAAAGGTAGTGCCGTGTAGCGTGAAAGGGTTTGTATAGAAGGTTCGTGCCATCTCGACGTTAACCAGCGTGCCGTTTCTCCTGGGATCCCGTGTTCAGGGAGGCGCAAATCCATGCCAAAGGGCAAAGTGAAGTGGTTTAACGACACGAAGGGCTACGGTTTCATCCAGATTGAAGGGCAAGATAAGGACATCTTCGTCCACTACTCCTCCGTGAAGGCGGAGGGCTTCCGGACGTTGAGCGAGGGGGAAGAGGTCGAGTTTGAACTGGTGGAGGGTCCCAAAGGTCTTAAGGCCGAGAACGTCATCCGCCTTCAGGCGTAGCGCCGCGGGCGGATGCGATTGGAGGGCTGGAGGCGGTCCTTAGGGCTTGCAGCAGCGCTTCTGCGCGCGGGGCAAAGGGGTCAGCCTGCGGCATCGTGGTGCGAATCACTGGGTCTTGGTTCGTGTCGCTTCCTTGACGGCCTTGGTCGCGATCATGCGCTCCAGGGCGATCTTGGCGTCGGCGGCGATCTGCGATGGAACCGACACGCGGTTCACGATCCTGCCTTCGGCCAGGCTGTCCAGGGTCCACAGGAGATGCGGCAGGTCGATCCGCGCCATCATCAGGCAGTGGCTGGGCCTGTCGGAAAGGATTCGCACGAACTTGTCCCCGCAACGGCGGGCCAGGCGATTGACCAGGTGGCTCTCGGTGCCCACGGCCCAGCGACTGCCGCTGGAGGCGGCGGTCACGGCCTGGATGATCTGCTCGGTGCTGCCGGAGGCCTGGGATAACGCCACGACCTCCCGCGGGCACTCGGGGTGGACGATCACCTGGATGTCCTTGTGGCGGGCGCGGGCGGCGCGGACGTGCTGCGGCGTGAAGAGCTGGTGAACGTAGCAGTACCCATTCCACAGGATGAACGTGGCCCGGCGGACCTCTTCGGCCGTCAGGCCGCCCTCGGGCTTCTGCGGGTCGTAGACCACACAGGCGTCGTCGCCATAGCCCATGGCCGCGGCCGTGTTGCATCCCAGGTGCTGATCGGGGATCGCGAACACCTTCGCCCCGCCGGCCCGGGCGGTGACGGCCTTGACCTCGGCGGAAGAGTTCACGTACGTCACCGGCACGACTTGGCAGCCGGCCAGGCGGCGCACCTCTTCCATCGCGGCGCTCACGTCCGTTGCGTCGGCCATGTCGGCCATCGCGCACCCGGCCGCCAGGTGCGGCAGGCACACCGCCTGGTCCGGCCCCGAGAGCACGTCGGCTGACTCGGCCATGAAGTGCACCCCGCAGAAGACGATGAACCGGGCGTCCCTGCGCGAGGCCGCCTGCTGGGACAGCTTGAGGCTGTCGCCGACAAAGTCGGCCAGGTCCACAATCGCATCGACCTGATAGTGGTGGGCCAGGATGCACAGGGCCGAGCCGAACTGCTCCTTGCGGTGGAGAACCTGCTCGGTGAGCCAGTCCTCATCGGCCTCGGTGTACTTGGGCGGCAATGGCATCTGCAACTGCATGGGGCACCGCTAGTCCTTCTGCCCCATTATACGGGCCCATCGTTCCGCTTGGCGCTGTGGCCCGCCGCGCCTCGGCCGCGGACGGCGCCCAGCAGCTCGCCCAGCTCCGGCGCCCGCAGCAGCCAGACCGCGCCCACGAACGCCACCACCCCCGCCGGCACGCACAGGCCCACGATCAGCAGGTCGGACCGCCCCGACAGCGCGCTGCGGATCGGCCAGATCACCGCGCACATCACCGCACAGGCCGCAAGCGACCGCAGGACCGACACCGCCAGCTTCCTTCCGCCGAACCGCCCCAACCGCCGGCGGAACAACGCCGCCAGGATGCACGTGTTGGCTGCGAAGGTCACCGCCGTCGCCACCCCGAACGCCCCCGGCCCCAGAGGGCCCACCCACACCAAGCCGGCAAACAGCACCATGTTCGGCACGACCAGCGCGCAGCCGGTCTTCATCGGCGTGAGGGTGTCCTTCAGCGAGTAGAACGCCCGCACGAACATCTGATAGGTGCAGTAGGCCCACATGCCCAGCACGTACATCTGGAGCACGAAGGCCGTCGTGGCGGCGTCGGCCGAGGTGAAGTGGCGCCTGCGGAACAGCACGCGCACGATCGGCTCAGCCAGGACGAACAGCCCCGTGCCCGCCGCCAGGCCTTCCATCATGGCCACCCGCAGGGCGCGGTTCAGGCTCTCGCGGAAGCTGGCCATGTCACCCCGCGCCGCGTACCGCGACAGCAGCGGGAAGATCGCCACCCCCAGCGACACGGCCAGCACGCCCATGGGGAACTGGTACAGCCGCTGGGCCGCGTAGACGCGCATCAGCACGCCCTCGCCCAGGGGCTTGCGGATCTCGTGGCCTAACAGCGTCAGCGTCGGGCTGTGGGCGGTGGCGGTGAGCGTCCAGGCGATCAGGTCGTTGAGGACCTCCGACAACTGGAGGAACCCCAGCCCCAGGACCATGGGAAGCATCGTCTTGAGCATCGTGGCGATGCCCGGCTGCACGGGGCGCAGCACCGGCCGGACGCTGAAACCGGCCCGCCGCAGCACCCACAGCGCCCCCGCCAATTGAACCACCCCCGCGACCGACACGCTGGCGGCGATGAGGTAAAGCTGGCCCGGCACGTTGCCCGCAAGCACGCGTGGGGCCAGCACGGCTGCGGCAATCATGAAGACGTTCAGCAGGATCGGGGCGAAGGCGGGGTAGGCGAAGTGCCCCCGGCAGTTCAGCGCCGCCGACCCCAGCGCCAGCAGGCACACCGTCAGGGTGAACGGCAGCATCACGCCCAGCAGCCCCAGGACGAGCTGGCGGTCCCAGTTGCCCGGAAACACCAGGCCCCACACGGCCAGGCCCGCCCCAGCGAGGACCAGCAGGCCCGCCAGGAAGATCGTCAGCAGCCCCAGGGCGTTGGCCAGGAGCACCCGCCCGCGATCGACGCCGTGCGTCTCGACCGTCTCGGTGAATACCGGCACAAAGGCCGCCGACAGCGCCCCCTCGCCAAAAAGCCGCCGGAACAGGTTGGGGACCTTGCTGGCAAGAGCGAAGGCGTCGGTTACGCGCGTCGCGCCGATCTGGGTGATGGCCATGTCGCGGACCAGCCCAAAAATGCGCGACAGCAGCGTCACCGAGGCGATCGTCTTCGCCCCGCTGAAGAAGTGCTCCCGCTCGCGATGTGCCTCACCGTCCACTGGCCCTGACAGCCTATCGGCTCCCCGCCCGCTCCGCCAGCAGTCGCGCACGGGATCGCACCGTCAGTGCCCACCGCCCCGAAGACGCGCCAATGCCCCTACGCGATGAGGAACTCACTGGGCGCATCGCAGCGCAGAAAAAAGGGCCCCTTGCGGAGCCCTATGAGTGTTTCGCCTGGCCGGCTGGGACCAAGGGTTCCGTGCGGTCCCTGGGCCGGTGAGACATGCCGCCGTCTCAGGCGGCGGCCGCAGGACGCTGAGCCGCCGGGGCAGGCACGCGGACGATGCTGTCCAGCCCGAACCGGCCGGGCTCGACGCCGAAGGCCGCAAAGTCCGTGAACCACTCCCCGTCCGCACAGTAGCGGAACTAGAACTCCCCCGCCGGCAGACGCATCCGCGCAGTCCAATAGCCGTGCCTGCTGCGGACCATCGGAAGCTCGCCCCTCCGCCAATTGTTGAAGTCCCCTGCCAGATGAACCTGCTGTGCCGTCGGCCTAAAGAAGCTGAACTCTACCCACTCACCCTCGATCCTGACCATTCGTGCGCCCTTCGCCTGAAGATGCCCGTCCGGTCTGCCTATCCGCCCCGGGGCGCCGCCGACCGAAACCAGAACGCGTCGCCCGCAGATTTATCGGAGCGGCGCGGGCGGTACATAAGCAGACGGTGCAAGGAAAGTCTTAACCGTCCGCCAACACGCCCGCCGGCATGCTCCCGACCAGGACACGGCGGAAGCTGACCAACGAAAATTTCGCGCTTGCCCTCTTGACTGCCCCGGCATGTATGTTAGGATATTGTTAGGTAGCCAAGGCGACCCGCAGGCTTGGGTAAATAGAGTTTTATGTGCATGAGTTTGCGGGAGTTACGACAGACGACCTCCTGGAGGACTGTCGGCATCCGCCCCATTCGATACTGCGATGAACATCGAGAAGATCCAAGAGCCCCTGGCCGTGCTGGTGGCGTTTTCCGGCGGGTCGGCTAGGCCCGTGCGTTTCCGCTGGAACGGCAGGACCTATCCCGTCGAGGCCGTCAACGCCCACTGGGTCGATCGGCACGGCGACCTGTACGAGCTGCACTACAGCCTCCAGAGCGGCGGGCAGACGTACCTGGTGCACTTCTCCAGCAAGGAACTGCAATGGTGGCTGGACGAGGTGATCGTGGAATGACATTCGATTTCGGATTGCGGACCTGCCTGCCGGCAGGCAGGTTGAGGATTTCGGATTGCCTGCGGCGAGCTTTGTCGAGCCGCGGATTGCGGATTTGTCCTCCGTGGCGGCGAAGCTGTGTACCTATTGCCTATTGCCTGATGCCTAATGCCTAGTCCCTGCACGCTTATCATTCACGTGGACGTGGACGCCTTTTTCGCGTCGGTGGAGCAGTTGCTGATCCCCTCCTTGCACCATCGGCCGGTCGTGGTGGGCAGCGGCTGCATCGCCTCCTGCTCGTATGAGGCCCGGCGGCTGGGGCTGCACGCGGGGATGTCGCTGGCCAGGGCGCGGCGCTTGTGTCCGCAGGCGGTGATCCTCCCCGGCCGCTACGGGCGCTACCGCTGCTTCGCCGAGAGAATCTGGGCCGTCTGCCGCCGCACCTGCCTGTCGCTGGAGACGTACCTGGATGAGGCCTACGGCGAAATCCCCGCCCCCTCGGCCCTTTCCGGGACCGATCCGCTCTCACTGGGCCGGCGCCTCCAGGAGGAGGTCGCCACCGAGGTGCACCTGCCCGTCTCCATCGGCCTGGCCGCCAACCGCATGCTGGCCAAGATGGCCTCGCACTCAGCCAAGCCGGGCGGCGTGAGATGGATTCGCGCCGACCAGGTCGAGGCGTTCCTATCCCCCCTGCCGGTGGAGGAGCTGCTCGGCGTCGGCGGAAAGACCGCCGCCCTGCTGGGCGACCTGAACGTCAAGACCGTCGCCGACCTGCGGCAGCTTCCGCAGGCGGTACTGGTCGGGATGCTCGGCCAGCGCGGGGCGGTGCTCTACGAGCGATGCCGCGGCCGGGACGTCGCCCTACCTCACTCGCGCCCCCGCCCGCCCCGGAGCATCTCGCGCGAGACCACCTTCCACCGGCCTTGCTGCCGGCCGGAGGCCATCCGCGGCATGCTGTTCTACCTGCTGGAGCGGGCGATGCGCACCACCCGCCAGGCCCACCTGCTGGTCGGGACCGTGGAGCTGACGGTGCGCTACGACGACTGGAAAGAGCACGTCGGCGCCCGCACGCTGGTCGAGCCCACCGACAACGACGACGAGGCCTTCGCCGTCGTGTCGAGTCTGCTGGACCGCCTGCACAGCCGGCGGGTGGCGCTGCGGCACGTGGGGGTCGTCCTGTCGCACTTCCGCCCGGCTGCGGCGCGGGGGAGGTTGATGGAGCCTCCCGACCGAAGCGCCCGCCGGCGGCTCTACGGCACGATCGACACCATCCGCCATCGCTTCGGCCACGCGGCCGTGGTGACGGGCGAGGCGCTTCATCTCCTGGGACACCTGGAGCAGGACGACTACGGCTTTGTGCTCCGCACACCGTCGCTGACAAAGTAGGCCCGTATGCCGGACACCCTCACACCCTTGCACGTCCGCAGCGGCTATTCGCTGCTAACCGGGACGCAGTCGGCGGAGGCGATGGTGCGGCGCGCGGCCGCGGCGGGCCACGCGCGGTTGGCGCTGACGGACGTCAACGGCCTTTACGGGGCGACGGTCTTCTGGAAGCTCGCCGCGGAGGCAGGAATCTCCCCAATCCTCGGCGCCGAGCTGGTCGCCGATTCTGCCGGCGGCGGGGCGGACGGCCTTCGCGTCGTGGCGCTGGTGACAGAGGAAACTGGTTACGAAAACCTCTGCCGCCTCGTCACCCTCATTCATTGTGGCCACGGGCGACGTGATGAAGCCAACCGCGGGGAAGCCCCGTGCGTCAGCACGGGGATGTCTTCAAACGCTACAACCCCTACTATCCCCCGCCTGACGGCGGGGGCTTCTCGAACGGCGAGGGCTTGCCGTGACCTTGACCTCCCCGCCCATATCACGGAGTTGTCGCAGGGATTGGTGTTCATCGCCGACCGGCCCGCCGCCGCCGAGGCGCTCCTGGCGGCTGGGCTGGATGGCCGGCGGCTCTACGTCGGCCTGGACCCAGCCGTGCAGGGCCGGGCCGAGGTCTGTCGGCTGCTTGCTTGCGCGGAACACCTGCACCTGGCGCCCGTGGCCGTGGCCGCTGCGTTGCTGGGCGAGGCCCAGGACATCGACACCGCCCGGTTGCTCACAGCCATTCGACTGGGAAAAACCTTCGAGACGATCCAACCCCGCGAGCTGCCGCACCCCCGGGGCCACCTCCGCAGCGCAGCGGAACTGAAACGGCAGTATGCCGAGCTCCCCCAGGCCCTCCAGAACAACCGCCGCCTGGCCGAGCGGTGCGCGGCCTTCAAGCTGCTGCCGCGAGAGCCGGTCTTTCCGCACTTTGCCTGTCCCGACGGCCTGTCCCCCGCCGCTTACCTCCGCCAGTTGGCCGAGGCCGGCGCGCACCGCCGCTACGGGCAGATCGCCCCGGCCACGGCGGCGCGGCTGGAGAAGGAACTGGCACTGATCGAGCGGATGGGGTTCTGTGAGTACTTTCTGGCGGTTCACGACATCGTGCAGTACGCCCGCCATCGCGGCGCGCCCGTGGCCGGGCGGGGCAGCGGTGCCAGCAGCCTGGTGGCCTATGTGCTGGGGATCACCAACGTCTGCCCACTGGCGTGGGACATTCCCTTCGAGCGGTTCCTCAACGAACGGCGGCGGGACTTTCCCGATCTGGACGTGGACTTCTGCTGGCGCCTGCGCGACGAGGTCATCGACTACGCCTTCCGCCGCTGGGGCCAGGAGCACGTGGCGATGGTCTCCATGCACGCCACTTTCCAGCAGCGTTCCGCCCTGCGCGAAACGGCCAAGGCGCTGGGGCTGTCCGACGATCAGATCACGCGGATGGAGGCGGGCAAGGCCGACGCTGAGGCGGACCTGCCGCGGATCCGTCAGTTGGCGCAGCGGATTCTGGATCTGCCACGGCACCTGTCGGTGCATCCCGGCGGCATCGTGATCGGCCGGAAGCCCATCGACCATTACGTGCCCATCCAGCCCGCCGCCAAGGGGGTGAACATCACCCAGCTCGACAAGGACGGCGTCGAGGACTTGCGGTTGGTGAAGCTGGACCTGCTGGGCAACCGCAACCTCTCGACGGTCCGCGCGGCCTGCCAGCTTCTGGCCCGCCGCGGCGTGGTAATCGACATAGAGAACCTCCCCCCCGCCGACGGACCGACCATCGAGCTGCTGCGCTCGGCTGACACGGTCGGGTGCAACCAGCTCGAGTCCCCGGCCATGCGGAACCTGCTGCGGATGATGCAGCCGGCGGGCGTGGGCGACGTGATGAAGGCGCTCGCGCTGATCCGCCCCGGGGCGGCCAGCATCGGCATGAAGGAGACGTTCATCCGCCGCCATCGCGGGCTGGAGCCCGTCCCCGCCGGCCACCCAGTGGTGGACGCGGTGCTGGCGGGGACCTACGGCGTGATGCTCTGCGAGGACGACGTGATGCTGGTGGCCGCGGCCTTGATGGGCGGCAGCCTCGCTGAGGGCGACGCCTTCCGCAAGGCCGTGCAGCAATGCCGCGACGACCCCCAGCGCCTGGCCCTGTCGCGGCGGTTCCTGGACCGCTGCCGCGCCGCCCGCGTGGACGTCGACTACGCCAAGAGCCTGTGGGTGCAGATGGCCAAGTTTAACGCCTATTCCTTCTGCCGCGCCCATGCGGCCAGCTACGCGGCGCTGGCATACGCGGGGGCGTATCTCAAGCGTCACTGGACGCTGGAGTTCTTCGTCGCGGCGCTGAACAACAATCAGAGCATGTACCACCCCCGCGTCTACGTCTCCTCGGCCAAGCGCGCGGGCGTGGTCTTTCTGCCCCCGGATGTCAACCGCAGCGACGCGGAGTTCACCGTCGAGAATTCGGCCGTCCGCGTGGGGCTGGACCGCGTCGGCGGGCTGGGGCCGGCGACCGTGCGGACCCTCCTCGACGCCCGCACCCGCCGGCCCTTTGCGACCCTCAGCGACTTCCTCGCCCGAACGCACCTGGGACACCAGGAGGCCCGCGCGCTGGTCCTGTGCGGGGCGTTCGACTGGACCGGGCGCAAGAGGCCCACGCTCATGATGGAGCTGAACCTCTTTCGGCCGATGTCGCGGGCCGCCGCCCGGGCCGAGACGCACTTGCTCGCGGCCGGGCCGATCATCCCCGACCCACCGGGCGACTACACCGCGCTGCGAAAGTATCTCGACGAGTGGAAAGTCCTGGGCTTCTCCACAGGCGAGCACCTGCTGGCCATGTGCCGCCCGCACCTGGGAGGGCTGACCGACGCCGACAGCCGCGACCTGCCCGCCCGGATCGGGCAACGCGTGACCATCGCCGGCCTGCCCGAGGCCATGCGGACGGCCCGGACGCGGAACGACCTGACGATCGTCTTCCTGACGATGGAAGACGAGTTCGGCCTGTTTGAGGTGACGGTCTTCCCCGACGCCGCCCGCCGTCCTGAGCTTGTCGAAGGGCTGCCCAGCCGCTACGCGCCGACCCTCGTCACCGCCATCGTGGAACAGCAGTACGACGCGATCACGCTGCGAGCCACGCACATCGTCCAGCGGCGGATGCTACTGGAACGTCTGGCCGGATGAGTACAATGACCCGCAACCACCGTAGTCCGGTCATCCGGTCAACCGGTAACCCGGCAGTCCGACAAGAGAATGTCAGACGAACACGCCAAATACGTCGTCGGCACCAGCGGCTACTCCTTCGCCGACTGGGTGGGCTCGGTCTACCCGCCCGGCACGAAACAAAAGGACATGTTCGACCTCTACGCCGCCCGCTTCCAGGCCGTGGAGCTGAACTTCACCTTCTACAACGCCCGGCCGGGGGCGGCGCTGGCCCGCATGAGCGCCAAGGCGCCGGAGGGTTTCCAGTTCTGGGTCAAGGTCAACCAGGAGCTGACGCACAAGGGCAACCTGGCCGCGGGCGCAGAGTTCGTCGAGCAGGTCCGCCCCATGCAGGAATCGGGGAAGCTGGTGGGGTTGCTGCTCCAATTCCCCCAGTCGTTCCACCGCACGGCCGAGGCCCGGCGGTACCTCGCTGCGGCCTTGGAGGCCCTGGCGGCCCTGCCACTGGCGGTGGAGTTCCGCCACGGGTCCTGGGACCATCCGGCCACCGCCAAGGGCCTGGCTGAGCGGAACGTCGCGATGGTGGTCCCCGACGTGCCGGCTCTGGACGGCCTGTACCGCCCCACCCCCATCGCGACCTCGCCAATCGCCTACCTGCGCCTCCACAGCCGCAACCCCGGAGCGTGGTACGGCGGCATGGGCGCCCGGTATGACTACAGCTACAGCGAGCATGAGCTGAAGCAGCTTGCCAAGGATTGGGCCGCCGTGGAGGCCGCCGCCCAGAGGGTCTACGCCTTCTTCAACAACTGCCACCGCGCCCAAGCCGCCCAAAACGCCGAGGCCTTCCGCCGAATCCTGGGACAAATCAGATAGGGTCCACGTTCACGCCTTCCCGCCTCGGTCAGTCTCTCTCCTCGATAGGGAAAGCTGCCAGTACTTCCGGTCAGAATCGCAGTACAAGAATGCCCTGTCGAATTGCGCCTCAAAGGGGGTTTGGGCAATGGTCTCGGGGATAAAGAACATGGACGATTTGCTGGATCCATCGACAACCAGGAGAAGCCAGAGTTCCGAGCATTTCTTCCTGTATTCAGTGCACTTTGAATCCTTCTCTCTCAATGCCGCTTGGACAAGCTCGAAGCTCAGTGCGGGCACGACCACAAACTGGGAAGCCAGCCAGTAGCTTTCTTGCATGCGGGCATGGCGGTATATGGCCACGCGCAAGCCCTCCTTAGGAAAAGATTTCCAGTTAGCGACCCCGCTCGCACCGACTGCCAAGGAATGCTGACCTACCAGTTCCACCAGTCGATGGGCGAGAGCTTTGACCCCTCCGTTGCAAAGCTGTTTCCCATCATTGAAATGAACGTAGACCAAGATGGGCCCACGGCTCTCGTCATCCCATATGCGCTTTGCCTCCCGCAGTACTTGCTCCCGTAAGCTGTCCTGCCTCTTCAATAATGAGCCTCCCCGTCTCTTGGAAGAGCGATACAGGTTCGTAATCTCAATGCCGATTCCCTCACGAGATGTGCCCAAGAGGAAATCGGGATCCTCACTCTCTTCGATTCCCCCCTCTGGGAAGCTCGGAAAGATCTCCTTGAACCGGTTCAAGTACCATCGCTCGCGCTCTTTCTTCTTCCGCTCGCGCTCTTTCTTTTTCATACTGTCACCCCTCCCTAGAGCCAGCGTCTAGAGCCTGTACGCCTCGATGGCCGTGGCGGACCAGATGCGGTCCTGCTCGGCCGGTGAGAGAGCGGCGATGAAGCCTTCGACCGTCTCGGTCCACCGCTGGTAGGTAGTCGCCAGCAAACAGACTGGCCAGTCGGATCCGAACATCACGCGCCGCGGGCCAAAGGCTTCTAGCACGACTTCGGCGTAAGGTCGGAGCTGCTGCGGCGTCCACCGCTGCCAGTCGGCCTCGGTGACCATGCCCGAGAGCTTGCAGTACACGTTGGCCCGGCGAGCAAGGTCGGTAATGCGGTCCCTCCACGGCTGGAGGGCGCTATCGCGGATGCGGGGCTTGGCGATGTGGTCCACCACGAACACTTGGTTGGGGTGGCGGTCCACCAGCTTCAGGGTCGCCGGCAGATGCCGCTCGAAGATCAGGATGTCGTAGGCCAGGTCGAACGGTTTGAGCGCGGCGATGCCGGCGTTGAAGTCCGGCCGCAGCATGTAGTCGTCATCCGCCTCCCCCTGGAGGACGTGGCGGACGGCCTTGAGCTTGCGATTGGCCGCCAAGCGGGCCAGATCGTCCGCCACGGTCGGGCTGACCAGCGGCACCCAGCCCACCACGCCGCGGATGAAGTCGTGCTCCTCGGCCAGCTCCAGCAGCCAGGCGGTTTCCTGGACGGTCTGGCGGGCCTGGACGCTCACCACGCCGTCCACACCCGCGGTGCGGATCTCCGCGGCCAGGTGCTCCGGCAGGAAGTCCCGCCGCAGTACGCTCATCGCGTCGCTGATCCAGCCATACTCGGCAGCATTGTAGCGCCAGAAGTGGTGGTGGGCGTCGATCCGCATGGTTCGCGCGGCTTTCAGTCGCAGTTCTCCGGCCGGCCCGACGGCCAGACGGCGTTGAACACGGGCGCGACCGCCTGGCGGATCTGCCGCATCAGGGCCGGGTCGATCTTCATGCTCAGCACGGCGACGTTGGTCTCCACGTGTGGCTGCTTGGACATGCCCACCAGCGTCGTCGCGACGGTGGGATGGTCCAGGCAGAAGCGCAGGGCCACGGCGGAGACGTCGGCCCCGGCGGCGCGGGAAAGCTCGGCGACCTTGCGCCCCGCGTCTTTGACGGCCTGCGGCGCCGGGTGCCAGTCCGGGGCGCCCTTCTCGGTGAGAATCCGCATGTGCAGCGGCGAGGCGTTGATCAGGCCGATCTTGCGGGTCTTGCAGACGGGCGTGAGGTGATCGTCCATGTCCGCGATCATCAGATTGTAGTGGCAGTAGGACAGGACCGTGTCGACCGCCCCGCGGCGGGCGACGTCGGCCAGCATCTTCACGGGATACCCCGTGATGCCCACCCAGCGGCACTTGCCGGCCTGCTGGAGCTTGCGCATCGCGGGGATCGTCTCGTCGATGATCTGCTGGCGGTCGCCGAACTCGATGTCGTGGGCCTGGAGCAGGTCCACGTAATCCGTGCGCAGGCGACGCAGGGATTCCTCGATGCTGGCGGTGATTCTGGGGGCGGAGAAGTCGAACGTGTCTGCGTCGTACCGACCACACTTGGTCGCGAGAAACACCGTGTCCCGCCGTCCCTCCAGCGCCGCCCCCAGGCGCTCCTCGGCCAGCGTCCGCCCGTAGTACGGTGAGACGTCAAAGAAGTTGATGCCCTCATCGATCGCGCGGTGCACGGCGCGGACGCCCTCGGCGGCGTCGGTGGGGCCGAACTCGTTGCCCAGCGGCGAGGCCCCGTAGCCCACGATCGAGACCTTCATGCCCGTCTTGCCCAGCGTTCTGTATTCCATCGCGGCTCCTGCGTCTTGTCGCGTCGGGGAGGCGACGCGTGCCACACCATACGAATGGCCGGCGGGGGTTTCAACGGGCAAGTGAAGTTGCCCACGGTGCGGACTTGTGGTAGGAAGGCGTCGTGGATCGCCGCACTGCACTGGACCTGCCCGACAAGCCCAGGCCGTCGCCGACACACACCGACCTTGCCCAAGTCCAGGGTCCGACCGCCCGGCCTGCGGCCAACCAAGGAGAATCGCAGGATGAAGTCCCCCCGCACGCATCAGACCGTCCTCGTGGGCTTGCTGGCGGCGGCGTTGTCAGCCGCCGGCAGCGCCTGCGCGCCCTCGCTGGCAGAGAAGTACCCCAAGGCCTCAGCGGCCTTCGGGCTCATCGAGCGCTGCCCGCTGCTGAAGAAGGCCCTGCTAGACGATGCGTTCTTTCAGAAAATGGAGACCGACGCCCACTTCAAGGCCGCCCTGCGGGCCAGGCTCGCCCAGGCGAACTACCGCCGCATCGGGCCGGTGGCGCCGGTCCGCGTGCGGGTCATGCCGGCCACCCCCGCCGACAGGCCGCAGATCGTCCTGGACTACCAGACGCAGTTCGACCTGTTCATGAGCCTGCCGGAAGGCGGGAAGTTCGACGGCACGTGCGTGTTCGGCGGAGGCGGCAGGGACGGGCTCCGCCGCAGGACCGTCTACGGCGCCACCAAGGACCCCCGCGCCCGGGCCAAGTACGACGCCCTGTTCGCCAAGCGCCAGGCCATGCCCAGCCGCGACCGCAACAAGATGGACGCGGAGTTCGTCGCCTTCATCACCAGGGTGGCCCCCAGCACGCCGCTGCCGGAGGTCCGCCGCGAGGTGCAGGGCATCCTGGATGCCTTGGCAGCGGCCTTTGAACCCTACGGCGCGAAGGTGTTGGTCGACCCGCCGGGCCACTACGGCGTGACGGTCACCGACCACCTGTACCTCTACCTGCGGGACTTCCCCGGCCAAGACAGCCGCGCGCAGCAGCCCCAGGACGAAGACTCGGGCCTACGGTACGACCATGACCCGTTTTTCTGGCTGGTGGTGTCGGGCGGGCCCAAGGAACTGCCCACCGGCTACCTGCCGGCCTTCCCCGGGGCTGAGGGGCTAGGCGCGATGACCACCGGCGGGAGAGGCGGGAAGGTGATCTACGTCACCACGCTCGCCGCCGACGGGCCGGGCAGCCTAGTGGAGGCGATGAACACCCCCGGGCCGCGAATCGTCCTGCTCGCGGTCAGCGGGCAGATTCGCATTCCGGAGGACGTCTGGATCACCCAGGGCGACCTGACGGTGATCGGCTATACCGCCCCGGGTGAGGGCGTGGAGGTCTGCGGCCGGCTGTGCATGGCGGCCTCCAACGTGATTATGCGCGGGATGCGGTTCCGCCTGCGCCCCCCGCTGAGGGCCGACGGCATGGACACCCGCGGCGACCTGCGCCACATCGTCTTTGACCATTGCAGCTTCGCCTACGGCAGCGACGAGCTGATCCGCTTCATCGGCGACGGGGCGACGTTCTGGAACTACACCCTCCAGTATTGCCTGCTGGGGCCGGGCCTGGGCGGGCTGGGCAGCCACCCCTACGGGCCGGAGATCGGCGGGGTCGGCTCCATCCACCACAACATCCTCTACAACACCCTCAGCCGCTCCCCGGAGGTGGACTGCGAGCTGATCGACTGGCGGAACAACCTCCTGTTCAACTGCCGCAGCGGGCACTCGCGGCGGGAGCAGAGCCGGTTCAACCTCGTCGACAACACCGTCATCGACAACGTCCAGACCCAGTACCGCTACAGCTTCGGGGCCACGGACAACGTCTACGCCTCCGGGAACCTGCGGGAGTCCGGCGGGACCGTCAACGAGTTTCAGATCCGCAAGAGCGCCTACCTCAAGGGCCCCTACCGCGTGATGCCCATCACCGCCGACGCCCCCGGGGAATTGGAGGCCAAGCTCACACCGATTATCGGCGCCTTCCTGCCGGTCCGCGACCGCACGGATGAGTACTTTTTGGCCGGGCTGAAGTCGCGCGTGGGCATGGTCCCCTATTGGCACGATCCCAACGAGGACTGGGCCCCCTACGACAAGAAGGCCAACAAGGAGGCCAAGATCTACGAGTCGTGGAAGGACGCCGACTTTCCGCCGCCCGCCGCCGGGGCCGTCGGCCCGGCTGACGGCGACAAGGACGGCATGCCCGATGACTGGGAGAAGGCCCACGGCCTGAACCCCTCCGACGCCTCCGACGGCCCGGCCGACGCCGACGGTGACGGCTACACCAACGTCGAGGAGTACCTCTACCGCACCGATCCGAGGCAGTCGGTCGACTACCGCAATCCGGCCAACAACGTCCACACGCTGCACCCAGGGAGCGACTGATGTCCTATGCCGACGGCTGGGCCGCGATGAACCTCCAGATGCCGCCGCGCGTGCCGCGGACGGAATACTCGGCCCACCGTCACTGGGAGTTGGTCAAGGCCGTGACGGGCATCGAGGTCGGCCCCGACACCCCCATGCAGGAGCAGCTTGCGGCCTCGGCGGCGTTCAAGAAGGCGTGGAACTACGACTTTCACTGGTCCATCCGCTTTTTCGGCAGCAACATGTTCGGCAAGATCCGCACGAGCATGGGCCACGCCGAGTACGCTACCGGCGGCGTCGACCGACGCAACGACGTGTACTGCCCCTTCAAGGACCCCCAAGAGGTCCTGAGCTTCGACCCCTGGCAGGCCTACGGGCGCAAGGAGCACAAGGAACTCGTCCGCAAGGCCGAAAGCCAGTACGCCGAGATCTGCCGGCGCGACTCCGACGGGGTGAACATGACCGGCATGTACGACACGCTGGTCTCGGGGCTGATCGACATCTTCGGCTGGGAGATGCTGCTCCTGGCCGCGGGGACCGACCCGGTGGCCTTCGGCGACCTGGCCAACCGCTACACCGGGTGGGTGCAGCAGTACTTCGACGCGATGGCCGATGCCAACATCCCCGTGGTCATGGTGCACGATGACATCGTCTGGACCAGCGGGGCGATCTTCCGGCCGGACTGGTACCGCGCGTACGTGTTCCCCAACTACCGCAAGCTGCTGGCGCCGGTGCTCGCGGCCGGGAAGAAGGTCGTGTACACCTCCGATGGCAACTACACCGAATTCATCGACGATATCGCCGCGACGGGCGTGCACGGCTTCGTGATGGAGCCATCGGTAAACATGGCCTATATCGCGCAGAAGTACGGCAAGACGCACGTCTTCATCGGCAACGCCGACACGCGGGTGCTGCTGGGCGGCAACAAGGAGCGAATCCGCGCCGAGGTGCAGCGCTGCATGGACATCGGCAAGAATTGCCCGGGCTATTTTCTCGCCGTGGGCAACCACATCCCGCCCAACACGCCCGTCGAAAGCGCCCTCTACTACAACCAGGTCTACGAAGAACTGGGGCGACGGTAGCGCACCCCGTGCACCAGAACGGGCGGCCTTCCGCGGCCGCCCGCTGGTGAGAAGAGGCCTTCTTTTCGGGGATGCTACGTCCGCTTCTTGTGAAAGAGGGCCAGCCCGCCCAACACCAGCAGGCCCAGTGTGGCTGGTTCGGGGACGGCGAAGAGAATCGGATCGTTATCATCGTGGCAGAGGTCGGTGTAGAACTTTCCGTCCTGCCAACCGCTGTGGCTGTCCGTCGTGCCATAAGTGGACTTGTCCCCGGCGGTGTTAATGCCGTCGCCGGAGACATAGAAGCCCACGCCGGGAATGACCGCGATGCAGTCGATCGCACCGGTGCCGCCGGTTGAAGGGGTGGCGGTCAGTTCCAAATCGCTCAATGGGGGCACTAGGGCTGCACCGGATGAGGACAGGTCCCCGACGTTATACCGCAAAATACCCAGTCCGTACTCCTGGGGCACCAGCGCAATATCCCCATCGAATCCGATGTCCATCGGGGTGGCCGAGCCGGTCGAGATCGAACTATAGGATGCCCCGTCTGCGGCCACGACGTACCCGGTCTTGCTGCCATACCCAGCGACCCAGATCCGCCCGGTGCTGTCAAGTTCCACCCCCCGGAGGTTCGCGGGCAATGTCACGTCCCCGCTGGTGCCGAAGGACGCGTCCTTGGCCGCCCCGGTCACATTGCCCCCGGATTCGCTCAGCAGCCACTTGCTCAGTTTGCCCGTGGTGCGGTCGGAGGTGTACAGCACCAGTTGGCCGCCGTCGCGCTGGACGGCCACGCCTTCGCAGTTGGTCGTCGTGATCGACGTCTGCATGGCCGAGAGGTTCGGGTCGTAAAGCATCACCGACCCGTCTTCGGCCAGATAGACGCGCCCGGCGTCGTCGACCGCGATGGCCTTGCCTCGCGTCACCCCCAAAAGGTTGGCGACCGTCGCCTCGGTGTAGTCGGCCTTGCTCAAATCGATCTTGCGGACGCAAAAGCTGCCAGACGGATTGTTGTAGCCGGCATACAGGAACCCATTGTCAGGCGACAGGGCCAACCCTCGATTGTTCCGGGGCTGGCTGAACTGATCGACCCCCATCACGCTCTGCGACTGGTCGATCAGGTACTGAACAGACCAACTGAGGCCGTCCAAGGTTATACCCGCCTGCACTACGTGGGGAAGTACGAAGATCACCACAATCAGGATGACCACACGTTTCATCGTCATAGTCCTTAAAACCATGAACCCTCCGCAAACATGTTCCTTTTTTGTGGAAACTCGGCCGGGCGGCCTAAAGGCGGGTGCGAGTGAGCAAGAACGCTCCTCGCCTTTCGACTTGCTACAAGCTCCGCCGCTCCCTAAGCGAAGGTCGAAGCAATTAAATTCTACCTCGCTTCGTCTATTTGTCAACAACTTTCACCGCAACAGCTTGCGGCAAATCGCCAACCTCGGTAGACACCTTCAGCTACGCACCTGGTTCACGTCGTTGACGGACAGGATGGCACAGTGTACCAAGGGAGAAAGCCAAGGAGACCACTGTGAAGTCATGCTACCTGTTCTCCTACCACGTGGAGCCGGCCAAGGACGGCCTGCACCTGGCCTATAGCCACGACGGCTGGACATGGAAGCCCCTGGCCGGCGGGCGGTCGCTGCTGGAACCGGAGATCGGCCCTGAGCGGCTTATGCGCGACCCGCATATATTCCGCACCCAGGATGGCACGTTTCATCTGGTCTGGACCATTGGCTGGGCGGGCAACGGAGTCGGCTATGCCTGCTCGACGGACTTGGTCCATTGGTCGCCCCAGCGTTATCTGCCTGTCATGGAGCACGAGCCGGCGGCCCTGAACTGCTGGGCACCGGAGATCGTCTACGACCGCGCCGGCGGGCAGTACCTGGTGTTCTGGTCCACCACGATCCCCGGCCGATTCCCCGCAACCGACAACCAGAGCAACCAGGGCCCGCCCAAGGAGGGCAAGAACCACCGCATCTATTACGTGACCACGGGCGATTTCCAGACCTTCAGCCCCACGCGGCTGCTGTACGATCCGGGGTTCAACTGCATCGACGCCTGCATCGTGCCGGATGGGGACCGATACCTCATGTTCCTGAAGGACGAGACCAATAAGCCCTTCGTCCCCCAGAAGAGCATCAAGCTGGCCGTCGCCGGCCGCGCCGAAGGGCCCTACGGGCCGGCGTCGGGCCCCATCACGGGGGCGTACTGGTGCGAAGGCCCCTCGGCCATCAAGATCGGTGATCGGTGGTTCGTGTACTTCGATAAGTTCCGCGACCACGCCTACGGCGCCGTGGTGTCCCGGGACCTGGTGCACTGGCAGGACGTCTCGGACCGGGTGAGCTTCCCCCAGGGCGTCAAGCACGGGACGGCCTTGCCCGTGCCGGGCGACGTCCTGGAGGCCCTGCTGGCGCTGGGGTAGCCGGCGGGGCGCTTTTGACGTGTGCCGCCGCGGGCGGGGTGGTATAGAATACGCGCGATGACCGTCCGACCGGCCAGAGTGAGCGACGCCCCGGCCATGTGCGACCTGATCAACTATTACGCCGAGCGAGGCCGAATGCTGCACCGCAGCCTCGAGAGTGTCTATAATGCCTTGCGCGATTTCCTCGTGGCCGAGGGCGCCGACGGCCGAATCCTCGGCTGCGCCGCCGTCAGCCTGGTCTGGGGTGACATGGCCGAGGTGAAGTCCATGGCCGTGCGGCCGGAGGAGCGCCGGCACGGCATCGGTTCGGCGCTGCTCCAGGCGGCCATCGCCGACGCGCGGCAGCTGGGCGTCCGGCGGCTGTTCGCGCTGACGTACGAGAATGAATTCTTCGTCCACCGCGGTTTTGAGATCATGGATCGCAACAGCCTTCCCGAGAAGGTCTGGGGCGAGTGCATTTCCTGTCCCAAGGCCGACGCCTGCGACGAGACGGCCCTGATGCTGCGGCTGGCGGAGGAACCCTCCGCCGCGGCCGAACCCGGCAAGACGGCCACGACGCCGGGACGAGCGAGCGATGACTGACCAAGAGCCCATCATCCGCCTGAAGAACGTGACCAAGAGCTTCGACCGTCACGTGGTGCTGAACGCAGTAAGCCTGGAGGTCGCCCCCGGCAAGATCACGGTGATCATCGGTCCGTCCGGATGCGGCAAGAGCGTCCTGCTGAAGCACATCGTCGGGCTGATGCGCCCCGACAAGGGGAAGGTGTTCTTCGAAGGCTACGAGGTCTCGGCCTTGGGCGAGCGGGAGCTGGTGCCGATCCGCCAGCAGATCGGGTTCCTGTTCCAAGGCGGGGCGCTATTCGACTCGATGACCGTCGAGGAGAACATCTGCTTCCCGCTGACGGAGAACGACGGCGCCTGGGCCGACGAGGCGGCCCGCCGCCAACGCTGCCACGAGGTCCTCACCTTGGTCGGCCTGGACGGCGCCCAACACAAGTTCCCCGAAGAGATGAGCGGCGGGGAGAAGAAACGCGTGGCGCTGGCCCGGGCCATCGCGCTGAACCCCAAGGTGATCCTCTACGACGAGCCGACCACCGGCCTGGACCCGATCCGGGCCGACCTGATCAACGAGCTGATCCTCAAGCTCAAGAACGCCTTGGGCAACACGGCCGTGGTGGTGACGCACGACATGCAGTCGACGCGCAAGATCGCCGACCGCATCGTGATGCTCTACCAGGGCCGCTTCATCGCCGACATGACGGTCGACACCCTCGGCCGCGTGGACAACGAGATCGTCGCTCGATTCGTCGAGGGCCGGGCCAGCGAAGAAGAACTGGCGCAACTGCGCACCGGGCGCGTGGAAGGCCCCGCCAACATGCAGAGCTAGGGGCCCCCGCCGCAGGGGATCGCGGCCAGGACCCCGATAGGACCGCGGAGACAGCGCTATGACGGACAAAACCCGCAACATCGCCGTCGGGCTGACGGTCATCGTCGCCTTGAGCCTGCTGGGGACGCTGATCGTGATCTTCACGGGCGTGCCCCAACTGCTCCAGACCGGGTACGTGATATCCATGCAGTTCCCCGTCACCTACGACATCGCCAATGGCGATGACGTCCATCTCCACGGCATGCGCGTGGGCAAGGTGGTCTCCGTGGACTTCACCGACCCGGCCGACCCGGCCAAGGGCGTCACCTTCGCCGCGCGCATCAACCGCGACATCCGCCTCCCGGGCAACACCCAGGCGGTGGTGTTCACCCGCGGCCTGGTGGGCAAGGGCTACCTGGACCTGGTGCTGGAAGGCCCCCAGCCCCTCGACACCCAGACCGGGCGCCCCAAGTACCTGCCCAACGACGGCACGGCCGTCCTGAAAGGCGAGCACCGCGGTGACGGGATGTTCCCACCGGAGCTCAGCCAGGCGGCCCGGGACATCTCCGACCTGGCCCGCAGCCTCAAGGACGCCCTGGCGCCCACGGTGGCCACAGGCGAGGGCGAGCCGACCACCGGACCCGCCGCGACGGGTCTGCGCGGTACGCTCGACAGGCTGAACCGCACCCTCGATGCCCTGCACGCCGTCCTGGGCAGCGAGCAGAATCAGGAGAACATCGAGGCCACCTTGGCGCGGCTGGCCGATGCCGCCGGCAAGACCACCGAGGCCATGGAGGCCTTCCGCGAGTTCGCGCTCCAGGCCCGCGAGTCCGGGGGGAAGGTCAACGACCTGGCCGACAAGCTCATGCGGGACGCCGACGACATGTCCCGGCTGATGGTGAGCTTGGAGCAGGCCGTCCGGAAGGTGGAGTCCGGCAAGGGCACGCTGGGCAAGATGGTCAACGATCCCCAGCTCTACGAGGCCATGGTCGCGGCCACCGATCAGTTGACGGACGTCCTCACCGAGGCCCGCCAGCTCATCGAGACCTGGCGCCGGGCCGGCATGGAGTTGAAACTCAAGTAGCGCACGGGTGCTCTGCGCAGCGCTTCGCAGAGCAGAGTGGGCCCGCAGGCCGCGCGGCAAGCGAAACGGACCGAGCATTGCCCCAGGGAACACGTCTTGGTGACCGGGTCTATCGGGCCCGCTGGATCATCGTGGCCGCCTGGCTTGCCGCGGCGATGCTGCTGGTGCTGCGGGTCCCGCCCAAAGACCCCCGCAAGACGCCCGAGCCCCAACTGCTGCCCCCCGACACCCCCTGCTGCCGCGGCGAGCGGACCCTGGCCAGGTACTTCCCCAACCGCAGCGGCATGAGCGAGGCGGCGATCGTCTTTGAGCGATCCGACGGACCGCTCACCCCCGCCGACCGCGACGCGATCGAGCACATCGCCAGCCGGTTGACCACCCCGACGGGCGAGGCCGACGCGGCGGACCTGGCCGGCGTGAGCGTCCGCTCGCCCGCCTCCCTGGAGGCCCCGGTCATTCCCCTGACCGGTGAGCCGATGTGGCCGAACCTCTTCATCAGCCCCCCCGGGCGCCATGGCCAGGCCGCCATGGTCCTGGTGAACATCCCCACCCATTTCATCTCGCTCCGCACCGACCGCATCGTTCGCCACATCCGCTCGGTCGTGGCCGCCCGGCCGCTGCCGGTGGGGCTGGCCGCGGCGGTGAGCGGCTCGGCGGGCTTCGGGCACGACTACGCCGTGGCGGCCAGGATCAGCCACCGGCGCACGGTCCAGGTGACGCTGGTGGCCGTGGTGGTGATCCTGCTGGCGGTGTACCGCACACCGGTGGCGCCGCTGGTGCCGCTGGGGGCGATCAGCCTGGCGGCCGTGGTGGCCACGAAGGGACTGACCCTGGCCGCGCACTTGGGTCTGAACGTCGGCACGGCCGAGGAGATCTTCGTGTTCGTCCTGCTCTATGGGGCCGGGGTGGACTACACGATGCTGCTCGTCAGCCGCTACCGCGAGATGCTCGGTGAGGGCGTCCCTGCCGACCGGGCCGCCGCCGGGGCGTTGACGGTCAGCTTCCCGGCCATCCTGGCCTCGGCCTGCACGGTCACGCTGGGTCTGGCGATGATGTCCTTCGCGCGGTACGGCGTGTTCCGCACCGCGGGTCCCGCCGTGGCCTTGGCGATAGCGGTAGCGCTGCTGGCCTCGGTGACGTTGGCACCGGCCCTAGTGGGCATCGGGGGGGCGCGGTTGTTCTGGCCGGCGCGGGTGGGCGGCGCCTCTGCCGCCGGCCTGCTTCCGCTCCGCACGCCGCGCCTGTGGGCGCTCGTGGCGCGGGCGGTGACGGCCCGGCCGATCCTGGTGGGAACGATCACGGTGGCGGCCTTTGCCGCGCCGGCGATCCAGGGCCTGAACGCCAGGTGGGTCTACGACACGCTGGCCTCGATCCGCGCCTACGAGGAGGCCGGGCTGGGCGGGGCGGCCAAGGGACTGACCATGGCCCAACGGCACTGGTCCGTCGGTGAAGTCGCCCCGGCCACGGTGCTGATCCAGGCTGACCGGCCCGTGCCGGGGCCGCAGTGGGACGCCGCGACCGCCCGAATCAGCCAGGACATCCTGGCCGTGCCGCACGTCAGCGGCGTCCGCAGCCTTGCGGCCCCGCTGGGCGCCTCGGCGCCGCCGGCGGCCAACTTCCTAGCCAAGACCGTGGGCGCCACCATCGCCGGGCCGGAGTACCTCAGCGCCGACGGCACGACGACGCGCCTGTCCGTGGTGCTCGACCGGCCGGCCCTGACGCTGGAGGCCATGGAGGCCCTGGCGGCCGTCCGCCGCTCCGTGCAGCAGGCGCTCCAGAAGCTAGACCTGCGGGCGTCGGTCCTCGTGGCGGGGGCGACGGCGGAGATGGCCGACGTCCGCGACCTCACCCGCCGCAACTTCCGCCTGATCACCGTGCTGGCGCTGGCGGCGATCTTCCTGATCGTGCTGGCCCTGCTGCGCGACCCGTGGCTGTCGGCCTTCATGGTCGGCTCGACGCTGCTGAGCTACCTGGCTACGCTGGGGATCAGCTACTGGGCCCGGACCGGCCTGTGGGGCGAGGCGGGGCTGGACTGGAAGGTGGAGGTGTTCCTCTTCGTGGTGATGGTGGCCGTCGGGCAGGACTACAACATCTTCCTGGCCGCACGCCTGGCGCAGGAGGCCCCCGGCGCCACGGCGCGCGAGGCCACGCGGCGGGCGGTCGTGCACACGGGCCCGGTGATCTCCTCCTGCGGGCTGATCATGGCCGCGACGCTGGGCAGCCTGATGGGCGCGCGGCTGCTGCTGCTCCAGCAGCTCGGCTTTGCCCTGGCGCTGGGGATGCTCATCGACACCTTCATCGTCCGCCCGCTGCTGCTGCCAGCCTTCGTGGCCACCACCGGCAGGACGGGCAAGGGACACCTGGCCCACGGACCGATTGCCGGAGCGGGAACCTAGCGCCAAGGGGCTCGCTACAGCCCCGGGATCGCGCTGAAGATCGCCCAGGCCACCGGCGCCGCCAGCAGCGGGGAGTCCAGCATGTCCAGCACGCCGCCGAACTGCGGCACGGCTGCGCCGCTATCCTTGGCCTGAGCGGAGCGCTTCAGGAGGCTCTCGCAGAGGTCGGCGAATTGCCCCGCCGCGCCGAAGACCGCACCCAGGACCGCCGCCTGCCACAGCGGAATCGCCCGCACGCCCAGCAGCCCCGCTGCTAGCGCCGCCGCCCCGGCCCCACCGATCAGGCCGCCGACCGTCCCCTCCCAGCTCTTGCCCGGCGACAGCCAGGGGATCAGCTTGTGCCGCCCCGCGGCGGAGCCGACGAAGTAGGCCACCATGTCGGTAGCCTTCACTGCCACCAGGAACATCACCAGCACCGCGACTCCCCAGGTCATGCGGATCGACAGGATGGCCGCCGTCCCCACGCCCAGATACAGCACCCCCAGCGAGGTCGCCGCGACCCGCCGCAGCCCCTCAGCCGTGCGAAAGCGGATCATCTGCTCGGCAAAGATCGTCCCTGCGACCATCCCCGCCAAGGCCACCAGTGCGTCACCAGCCCCGCCCGGCCAGAGCAGCCTTCCCCAATAAGGCCACAGGCCCACCGCGGCCGCGCCCGCCAGCCCCGAGACGGGCAGGACCTCCAAGCCCGCGCCGCGGGCCAGGCGGCCAAGCTCCCAAAACGCCAGCACCACCAGAAACAAAAGGATGCTCGCTACCGGCCCACCCGCCGCCCACGGGCGCAGGGGCCAGGCCTGCTCCAGCCGCCAGTCCAGGGTGAGCACGGCGGCCAAGGCGGCGATCATGACCGCGCCGAAGAAGATCCGCGTCTTCATGGCTGTATTAGGCGCGCAGCACAACTTAAAGTCCATCCGCTGCCGGCAGCCCTGACGATCTCAACCCTGGACGAACTCCACGCCCACGGCCAGCTTGCCGGTGATCATCAGCCCCTCGCGCTGGACGCGGACGATCCGCGCCGGGCGCGGCGTGTCGTCCAGATCCCCCAGACCGTTGTCTGGGCGGCGGTGGGCTAGGTGAATGGTCACACGGACGGGGTGGCCGGGTTTGACCGGGGCCGAGACCGGCACGTACATGAGCATGCCGCTGTCGGAGATGTCCACCGCCCTGGCAGGATAGTCACCTGCGGAGGGCTCGTGGTGGAACTGCACGCCGGCTGACAGGGGGCGACGGTGATGCCGCCGGCGGTCGGCCTTCTGCATGTCAGTCATGGCTGACTCCTCCGCATGGCCGTCGGGTCCGCAATCCGCTATGATTATACCCCCACCTGGCTGCGGTAGCCAGGTACGGAATTCCCCCGGCCGCAGCCGGCACGGAGCGGCGCCATGGCGTCACTGAAACGGATCGGCATCCTGACCGGCGGGGGCGACTGTCCCGGCCTGAACGCGGTCATCCGCGCGGTAGCCAAGGCGGCGCTGGGCGGCGGGCTGGAGGTCCTGGGCATCGAGGACGGGTACCTGGGCCTGATCGAGAACCGCCTGCGGGTGCTGGAGAACAAGGACGTCAGCGGCATCTTGACGGTCGGCGGGACGATCCTCGGGGCCAGCAACAAGGCCAATCCCGCCGACTACGCCGTGCCCACTGGTGACGGCAAGTGGGTCAAGCGCGACGTCCGCGACCAGGTGGTCAAGCACTGCAACGCCGCCCGGCTGGACGCCCTGGTGGTCATCGGGGGCGACGGCACGATGGGCGGGGCGGTGGACCTGATCGCCCGCGGGCTGAACATCATCGGCGTGCCCAAGACCATCGACAACGACCTGTGGGCCACGGACATCACCTTCGGCCACCACACCGCCGTCACCACGGCCGCCGACGCCCTCGACAAGGTCCATACCACCGCCTCCAGCCACCACCGCGTGATGGTGGTCGAGCTGATGGGGCGCTACGCCGGATGGATCGCGCTGCACGCCGGGCTCGCCAGCGGGGCCGACGTGATCCTCATCCCGGAGATCCCCTTCCGCCTGGAGCACATAGCCGGTAAGTGCCTCAAGCGCCACAAGGTCGGCAAGGGCTTCACCATCGTGGCCGCCGCCGAGGGCGCCGTGCCCGTCGGCGGCAAGCAGTTCGTCGATCGCGTGGACCCCACGTCCCCCGATCCGATCCGCCTGGGCGGGGTGGGCAGGTACGTGGCGGAGGAGGTCGAGAAGACCACGGGCCTGGAGAGCCGCTCGATCGTGCTGGGGCACATCCAGCGCGGCGGCTCCCCCACGCCCTACGATCGCATCCTGGCGACCCAGTTCGGGTATCACGCCTTCCGGTTGCTCGTGGCCGGGCAGTTCGGCAGGATGGTCGTGCAGCGCGGCGGCCGGATCGATTCGGTCCCCATCGCTGAGGTGGCCGGGAAGGTCCGCACCGTGCCGACTGACCATCTGCTGATCGAGGCGGCCCGGGCCTTGGGAACCTCGTTCGGCGATCGCCCGGCGTGAATGGGCGCCCAATGCCAAGCGAGGGGGGAACAGGAATGCCGCGAATGAGACGGGCTGCGTATTGTCTGCTGGCCATAGCCGCCGTGGCGGCCGCCGTTGGGGGCGCTCCTGCCCAGGGGGACCCGGCGGCGTTGTCGCAGCGCGTGGCGGCGGCCGTCGAGGAGTTCCGCAAGACCGGCTCGCCCACAGTGGGCATCTCCGCCGTGGACCTGCGCAGCGGCCAGACGCTGCTGGACATTAACGCGGCCACACCGCTCATCCCCGCCAGCAACCAGAAGCTGCTGACGACGGCCTTCGCGCTGGCCCGGCTGGGGCGGGACTTCCGCTTCACCACCACCGTCTACAGCCTGGGCGACGACATCCTGGTGATCGGCGACGGCGACCCGACGCTGGGCGACCCGGTCCTGGCTGCGGCCGCAGGCAAGAGCATCTACGACGAGCTGGACCGCTGGGCCGAGGCGATCCGGCGGACGTGCGGGGCCACGATCCGCGACCTGGTGCTGTGCGTCTCCTGGCCGGAGGGGTCGGGGCGCCAGGAGGACTGGCCCCGAAGCCAGTGGCAGCGGTGGTATGCCGCCCCCCCGGCGTCACTGAACTTCAACGACAATTGCCTCGACATCACCTTCACCGTCGCCGCGGGCCAGGCCACCACGCACGTCCAGCCCGCCAGCCGCTTCATCAAAATCGTCAGCCAGGTCCAGGTCGCCCGCAAGCACGGCTGGTCGGCAAGCACGAGCGAGGACGACTCGGTCCTCACGCTCACCGGCACCGTGGCCCGCGGCAGCGAGGAACCCGTCAGCGTGGCCGTGGACAACCCCCCGCTGCTGCTGGGAAGGGTGCTGGCTGAGCGGCTGGCGCGAGTGGGTGTGACGCTGAGCGGGACCATTCGCACGGCGCCGACGGCGTCGGTCGACCCGGCCCAGGCCCGGCAGATCGCCCAGACGACAACCCCCCTGGCCGTCGTCCTGGCCCGGTCGAACAAGCGCAGCATGAACCTGGCCGCGGAGTGCCTCCTCCTCCGCGCCGGGGACGGCACGTGGAAAGGCAGCGCCGCCCTCATGGCGCGGGGGCTTCAGGAGATCTCCGGGCTGGACACGACGGGGCTGGTCGTCCGCGACGGCGGAGGCCTGTCGCGCGGCAACCGGGTCAGCGCCGCGACGATCGTCGGCCTGCTCAGCGCCGTGCTCCGCCGGTCTGAAGGGAAGCTGCTGGTGGACTCCCTGCCGATCAGCGGCACCGACGGCTCGATGCAGCACCGCCTAGCCGAGGCGGCGTATCGCGGGAGCGTGCTGGGCAAGACGGGCTACATCGCCGGCGTCTCGGCCCTCAGCGGCTACGTGCTGGACGAGGACGGCCGGCCCGCGATTGCCTTCTCGATCCTGGTCAACGAGGCCCCCTCAGCCGCCAAGGCCAAGACCTTCCAGGACGCCCTGTGCCGGCTCCTGGTGGACTATCTGCGGGCATCATCGGCCCGACCGGCGACCCCCTGACGGGCCGGAGGAATCACCAGGCCTCCAGCTCGCCGACGATCTCCTCGACCAGGTCCTTGATCGTGACCATCCCCAGGTGCTTGCCATTGGCGCCTTCGACGATGGCCATGTGGGCGTTCTGCCGCTGCATCTGGTAGAGCGCGTCGGTGACGCCCTGCTCGGCGGACAGCACCAGCGGCACGCGCATGCGATGCGGCGGGACCGTCGCCTCCCGGCCGCTGAGGATGTCCAGCACGTCCAGGATGCCGGTGACCTTGCCGTCGGCGTCCACCACCGGCAGGCGCGAGTGGCTCACCTCCGCGGCCAAGGCGACCAGTTGCTCGCGGCTGGCGCCCGCAGAGGCCGTGTGGACGCGCGCCATCGGGATCATCACGTCCTTGAGGCGCACGTCGGAGATGTTCATGACGCGGTCGGCCATGACCGATTGGCTGTGCGTCAGCGCGCCGCTGGCCTGCCCCTCGGCCACGATGGCCGATAGACCCTCCCGCCCCAGCGGCGGACGCCGGGCGGCCGTGATCCGCAGCGCACGGAACAGCAGCCAGGTGAACCCCCTCACCAGCGGCACCAGGCCGCTGTAGGTCAACAGGGTGTCCACGGCCGCCAGCCCGCGGGCCATGCGATAGGTGAGCGTCTCCGCCAGGCGTTGGAAGACGTTCTTGGGCACGCTCTCGCCCACCACCAGCAGCAGCGGCGCCGCCACAATCACCGCGTACAGCTCCACGTGCTGGCGGTAGCCGGCCAGCACCAGCATGGCGCTGACCGCAAACGTCGCCCAGTACACCGCCAGGTTGTTGCCCACCAGCAGCACAGTCAGCAGGTGGTCGGGGCGGTCCAGCATGGTCCGCAGCGTCCGGGCCGCGGCGCCCCCGCCTTCGCTGCGCAGGTCCAGGCGGATCCGGTTGAGCACGTAGATGCCCGTCTCCATGCCGGCCAGCAACCCCGCCAGTGCCAGACACGCCGCCAGCACCACCAACCACGCCGCCCATTCCACCACCAGGACCATCGCGATCATGTCGGCCCCCCCAGCAGCTCCAGCCGGAGCTTGTCAATCCGCCGGCGGCGCATGGACACGATGGTGAATCGCAGGTTGCGGTACTCGGCCTGTTCGCCCTCGTGGGGGATCCGCCCCAGCAGCGAGATGACAAACCCGCCCACCGTGCTGATCTGCCCCCTGGACAGGTCGATCTTGAAGGCGTCCTCCCATTCGTGGATGGCCAGGTCGCCGTCGAGCAGGTATTCGCTGTCGCTGATGCGCTGCACGGCCGGGCCGGCGGCGGCGGCGTGCGAGTCGGGCATGTCGCCGACGATCTCCTCCAGAACGTCCTCCAACGTCACCAGTCCCGCCGTGCCGCCGTACTCGTCCACCACGATGGCCATCTGCGTCCGCGTCACGCGGAACTGAATCAACAGCCGCTCCACGCGGGCGGCCTCGGGCACGAACGGAACCTTGGCCACCAGCTGCCGCAGCGGCGGCGGCGTGGGACCCAGCAGCAGGCGCTTGGCGTGCACGACGCCCAGGACGTGATCGATGTCCTTCTCGTAGACGGGGATCTTCCGCAAACGCGTCTGGGTGCACAGCTCGATCAGACCGGAGGGGTCCCCGTCCACGTCGTAGGCGATCATGTCCACGCGCGGCACCACAATGTCGGCCACGCGGATGTCGGTGAGCGCGACGATCTCCTGGAGCAGGGCATTGACGTCCCGGTCGATCACGCCGCGCTTGGCCGAGAGGTCCAGCAGCGCCGCCAGCTCCTCGGCGGTGATGTCACCGGCGCCGCCCTGGGCCGGGGCAATCAGCCGCGTCAGCGGCACGACCAGAATCTTCTCCAGCACCCACAGCACCGGCCCGGCCACGCGCCCGATCACCTCCAGCGCCGCAGCTGCCGGCACGGCCAGGTGAGGCCCCGCGGCCATCGCCAGCATCTTCGGGAACACCTCGCCGAACAGGATCAGCACCAACAACGCCACCAGGGACGCCGCGGCCAGAACCCACCCCCCCACACCGGCCCGCTGAAGCTCCATGATCGTCACCGCCGCGATGCCCGTGTAGGCGACGTTCACGCACATGTTGCCCAGCAGCAGCGTGTTCAGCACGCGCCGCGGGCGGCGCATCAGCGCGGGGACGATCCGCCCCGGACGCTTCCCGTGCCCCAGACGATAGAGCTGGAGCCGCGTGAGGCGGAACAGCGTGGTCTCGCTGCCGCTGAAGAACGCCGAGCACGCCAGCAGCGGCGCCATCAGCGCCAGCTTCCACCCTTGCGAGGCCAGGGCCTCCTGCCAGGTCATGGGGAGCCTCCCCGGTGGCGCGGCTGGGCGTGGTCTGGAGGTTGGGATCCTGCGTCCATCGACACAGGGAGATTGTGGGGCAAGGGATTGGCTAACTCAACCGCCCCGGTGAGAGCATCAGGTTGTCGTGGCCGGGGACCATGACGTCGGCGATCTCCAGCACGTCGCGGAGCGATTGCACGGCGGCGTCGACGT
>JALHTV010000250.1 GCA_022866005.1 Phycisphaerae bacterium | reverse complement strand
GGCACGAAGACCGTGAACACCCCGAACAGGTTCGCCGCCATCGCGACGACGACCATCGCCATCCCCAGGCGGAACGGGGCGGACTGGAAGTGTCGGCCCCAGTCCAGCGCCCGCCCGGCGGTGTGGTGCAGGACCACGTTCGCCGCGGCCAGGCCGACGAACAGCAGCGCCACACCGGCGGCGAAGGCCAGCCCCACCGTCACGAACCGCCGGCGCGACTGGCGGGCCAGCTCCACCACGCTGAGGATGCGGACGGGGATCACCGGCAGCACGCACGGCATGACATTCAGGATCAGCCCGGCCAGCACCGCCAGGCCCAGCCCGCCCCAGACGCTCAGGGGGCTCGCGGCGGTCGCGGCAGGTGCCGACGCCGGCGCCTCCGGGCGCAACTTCTCGGCTGGAACCGCCGACGCCAGGCCCGCCCGGAGCGGGTCGGTCCACTCGGCGTTAGGCAAGGCCGCCGGGCCGACCGCCACCGCCACCGTGGTCTCCGCTCGCACTGGAACGCACTTGAACTGCATCTCGGCGCACACCTGCCCGGTCACCTTGAGACGGATCTCCTGCCGACCGGCGGAGGCGTCGGCCGGGACCGTGACCGGCAGATAGGCTACGACCCTGCCGGTATAGACGAAGGTCTTGACCACGGTGTCCCCGATGGGCGTGTCGTGCTCGCGGTCCGCCGGCCACAGCGCCGGGCCCACCTGCCAGGACCCGGCATCGACGGTGAGCGTGGCGGGCATCGGGGTAAACAGCCCGCCGCCCGGCGAGGGGCTGTAGAACACCCAGCCGTCGCCCACGGAAAGCACCACGGCTATCTGGAACGTCTGGCCGGGGGCCACGACAAGATGCGAGGGCACCCCGTCACCGGAGAAGAGCAGTTTTTGCCCCTGCCCGCCCGGTGCCCCGGCCAGGAGGTCTGGCGTCTCGCCGGGCTGCCCCAGGGCCGGCGTCGTCGCTATCAGAAGCGCCCCCACGACCGCCGCTGCGATGTGCCACCTGTTCATGTGCCCGTCTCCCGTGGGGCTGCGTTGGCATTCACGACACGGCCCTGAACCTACCGCCGTGGCCGCCGGCGGTCCAGCGGCATTGTCGGAAGAACGCGCGGTGCCGGTCGTTAGTCTGCGTCGGGCCGGGGGAACCCGCCTTGGACGCAGCGGGCCCGGGTGGTACTCTATCGGTCTACGCGTCTCCGCGGGCGGAGGGCGCCCGGTGGGCGCGAGCATGACGATGGCTGAGGCATCGATAGAGCAATGGGGCGTCTTCGAGGCCGGTCTGGCCGGCCCGCAGGAGGGCAACCCATTCACCGAGGTGGAACTGGCCGCCACGTTCACTCAGGGCGACCGGGCCGTCAAGGTTCGCGGCTTCTACGATGGGCAGGGCGTCTACAAGGTGCGGTTCATGCCCGACAGCCCGGGTGAGTGGCGCTACCGCACGGAGAGCAACCGCCCATCGCTTGACGGCCGCTGCGGTGAGTTCCGCTGCTGCGCCCCCTCAGCGGGAAACCACGGCCCGGTCCGCGTCGCCCAGACGTTCCACTTCGCCCATGCCGACGGGACGCCCTACCGCCCGCTCGGCACGACCTGCTACATGTGGACCCAGGCTCCCGCTGACCGACAGGCCCAGACGCTCCAGACCCTGCGGGGCTCGCCCTTCAACAAGCTCCGCATGTGCGTGCTGCCCAAGCGGGGCTACGTGCCGCGGGAGGATTCTGCCACGGCCTATCCCTTCGAGGGCCGCCCGCAGGCGTGGGATTTCACCCGGCCGGTGCCGGCGTGGTTTGCCAACTTCGAGCGGTGCGTGGCCGAGCTGGGAAAGCTGGGCGTCGAGGCCGACGTGATCCTCTACCATCCCTACGACGAGGGCGTCCTGGGGCTGGACCGCATCCACGGGGCCGATGAGGACCGCTACGTCCGCTACCTGGTGGCGCGCCTGGCGGCCTATCGGAACGTCTGGTGGTCGCTCGCCAACGAGTACGACTTCATCGAGACCAAGACCGAGGCCGACTGGGATCGCCTGTTCCAGATCATCCAGGCCGAGGACCCCTACGGGCACCTGCGGTCCATCCACAACGGGCGGGTGCTCTACAACTGCACCTTGCCGTGGGTGACGCACGCCAGTCTCCAGATCGGCTCCGCCGTGGCGGACTTCGGACGCGCGGAGCTGCTTCGCGACGCCTATCGCAAGCCGGTCATTTACGACGAGGTGAAGTACGAGGGGGCCCTCGGCAAGCGCTGGGGCAACCTGACGGCGGAGGAGCTGGTGTGCCGCTTCTGGTTCGGGACGATCGGCGGCACCTATGTCACGCACGGGGAGGTCGTCGGCAGCAGCCGGGCCACCCCGGCCTGGACCGGTCTGGGTGGCGAGCTGCGCGGCCAAAGCCCGCCGCGCCTGGCCTTTTTGCGAGCCGTGCTGGACGGCGCGCCAGGCCCCATCGAGCCCATCGACAAGTGGCAGGACCTGCGGACGGCTGGGGTCGCGGGGAAGTACTACCTGGTCTACTTCGGCCGCGAGGCGCCGACGGAATGGGCCTTTGAGCTGCCCGAGGCCGGCCTGACCGAGGGACAAACGTTCCGCGCGGAGGTCCTGGACACGTGGAACATGACTGTCCAGCCGGTCGAGGGGGTGTTCAGCCTCCGTGCGATAGGGGAGTATCGCTTCGCCGACGCCGCCGGGCGCAGGATTCCCCTGCCGGGGCGACCCTACGTTGCTGTCCGCATTACCCGGGCAGACTAGCGCCTGCGACGGGGCCGCCTCGCCCCACCCAGGGCCAGCAGTGTGAGGCCAGGCTGGTTGGGGGCACCAGGGGCCCTGCTCCAGGCCGCTTTTTACCGCCGCAACAGGGCTCCGAGGGTGCAGTCGGGGCAAAATCCTGTTGAGTTTTGGCCGATAATAAACGATACTGACCCGCAGCAGACGGTTCCTCTTTCGGGCACGGGCGGTTGCGCTCGGCCGGTGCGGGGAGTGAGGAACCGACACAGGAGTGGACGTATGGCTCGCGTGGTGCAACGGCGGACCGCCCCCCCCTATTTGTTGGTGACGTTCGTGATCCTGTTCCTCCTGGCTACGGCGGCGGCGGTGCTGCTGTGGGTCCAGATGGACGACCTGAAGACTCGCAACAGGCAACTGGAGGACAACTACCGTCGGGCGGCCACGGTCCGGGAGCTGAGCAATCCCAGCCCCGCCGTCCGCGTGCTGCTCAGCCAGTATGACCGCGACCCCCAACGCACGACCGTCCTCATGCAGCAGGCCTCACAGATTGATGAACTTGGCGCGCTGATCACCGGCGCTCGCCACGGCTACGCGGCCGCCAAGGCCACGGCCGACCAGCTCGCCCATGCGATCGGCATCTCGCTGGGGCGCGGGCTGGTGACCGAAACCCGCGAGATGCACCAGGAGCTTGCCCGGCAGCGAGGGGAGCTAGAGGGCCTGCGGGCCCAAAACGCCGATTTGGCGGAGAAGCTCAGCCAGAAAGATCAGAGCCTCGCGGAGCTCACGGCCTCTTTCACGGCCCAGACCGACCAGCTCAGGGCAGACATGACCGCGCTGGACGAGAAGGTCAAGCAGGCGCACGAGCAGTTCGTCACCGAGCAGCAGCGGGCGCGGAAGGAACTGGAGGACCGCCGGGCCGAGCTGAGCATGGAGATTGCCAGCAAGAACCAGCGGATCCGCCAGCTCGAGACCGACATGGCCGCCAAGGACGAGACCATCGAGCGCCTGCGGGCCGAGCTGGACAAGAAGCGCGGCGCCGGTGGGGCCGACGTCGCCGCCCGCCGGGCCGATGGGAAATTGCTGGAGGTGAAGGAGCGCGAGGACGTCTGCTACATCAACCTGGGCACCAAGGATCGCGTGGTGCCCGGGCTGACGTTCACGGTCTATCCGCCCACGGGCATTCCCGAAAGCGGTGAGGGCAAGGCCAAGATCGTGGTCACCAATGCCCGCGAGGCGGTCAGCGAGTGCCGCATCGTCGAGCGGACCAGTTCGGACCCGGTCATCCCCGGCGATCTGGTCGCCAACGTGGCGTACGACCCCCAGCGCACGTTCGTCTTCGTGGTCGACGGGCAGTTCGACCTGCGGGGGAAAGGCGAGGCCTCCAGCGAGGACGTCAAGGACGTCAAGCTCCTGATCCAGCAGTACGGGGGGCAGATTGCCGACCAGGTGGACGTCCGCACCGACTTCGTGGTGCTGGGCACGCAACCCCAGCGGCCCGAAAAGCCCTCGGAGAACGCCGCCCAGACGGTCTGGGCCGCCTACGAGGCCCGCCGGCGGGAGTTCAACCGCGACCAGGAGACCCTCGAGGCCGCCAAGAACATGCACGTGCCCATCCTGAACACCAACCGCTTCCTGGCCCTGATCGGGTACAGCAAGAAGACCTCACCGCAATAGCGCTCTTCCAAGGCGGCTTCCGAAGGACCGGCCCTGTTGGCCGGTCCTTATTGTTGCGCCCCGCCGGCCCGGCCTTTTCGTTGACAACGGCCCGCAGGCCGCTATGGTGTACGCGACTTCTCGTGCTCTGCGTCTCGTGCTCTGCGTAGCGCTTCGCAGAGCAGAGAGTGCTTCGCAGAGCAGAGTCGGACCGGAGTAGGCCATGAAACTGTCCCGGCGCATTACTTCGGTGCCCGCCAGCGCGACGCTGGCGATTGCATCCCGCTCCAAGGAGATGCAGGCCGCGGGGATCGACGTAGTTGACTTCGGCGTCGGGGAACCGGACTTCGACACGCCCGAGTTCATCAAGGCCGCGGCCAAGGCCGCCCTGGACGCCGGCGACACCAAGTACACCGCTCGCGCCAAGGCCAAGCTCCTCCGCGCCATCGTCGACAAGCTGGCCCGCGAGAACGGTATCTCCGTCCAGCCCTCACAGGTCTTAGTCACCTTCGGGGGCAAGCACGCCCTCTACGCGGCCTTCCAGGCCCTGCTCGACGAGGGCGACAAGGTACTGATCCCCGCCCCCTATTGGGTGAGCTACCCCGAGCAGGTCAAGCTGGCCGGCGGGGAGCCGGTGTTCCTCCCCTCCCCGGCGGACCGGGGGTTCAAGATCAGCCCCAAGCAGGTGCTCGCGGCCGCCAAGGGCGCCAAGGTGCTGCTGATCAACTCCCCCTGCAACCCCACGGGTGTGACCTACAGCCCCTCCGAGCTGGCCGCCATCGCCGAGGCCGTGCTGAAGACCGACCTGATCGTGTTCTCCGACGAGGTCTATGAGAAGCTCGTCTACGGAGACACGCGGTTCGTGTCGTTCGCCACACTGGACAAGCGCCTGCCGGAGCGGACCGTCACGTTCAACGGCCTCAGCAAGACATTCGCCATGACCGGCTGGCGGCTCGGCTGGGCGGCCGGGCCAAAGGACCTCATCGCGGCCATGGGCAACCTGATGAGCCACGAGACCTCCGACACGGTGAGCTTCGCCCAGGCGGCGGCCCTGGAGGCCTACACCTCCCCCGAGGCCGCCGAGACCATCGAGGCCATGCGATGCGAGTTCGAGGTCCGCGGCCGGCACATGGCCCAGCGGCTGAACGCCATCCCCGGCGTCCACTGCGTGCAGCCCACCGGGGCGTTCTACTGCTTCCCGGAGGTCAGCGGCACGTACGGGCGGACCCTCGGCAGCGTGAAGCTGAACAACTCGATGAGCTTCGCCCAGGCGGCGCTGGAGCTCGCGCGAGTGGCGCTGGTGCCGGGGGACGCCTTCGGTGACGACCGCTGCGTGCGGCTGAGCTTCGCCACCGGCATCGAGCAGATCGACAAAGGCCTGGATCGCCTCCAAGAGATGCTGCGCTAGCCGCTAGGGTCCTAGCCGGTTGATGCGCCCGCCGGTGCCCGGGGGAGCCTTCGCCACCCCTCGCCCCAACCCCATTCCGGTTTCAGGAAGTCCCGTGGGAGTTGACCAGCTGGAGGCTTCGCCACACGGTGGCGGCCCGATCCATCAGGCCCATATTCTGAAGCGCCAAGGCCAACCCCGTGCGGATCTCCCCCTGTTCCGGTGCGGCCGCGGCGGCGACCTCCATGTGCTGCATGGCCTGCTCGAGCTCGCGGCGGTCGGTGTAGAGCAATCCCAGCCGATAGTGCAGGTCGACGTACTTGGGCTGGATCTCCAGGGCGCGCTTGAAGGTCTCGATGGCCTCCTCGGCCATCCCCAACTCCTGCTGCGTGATGCCCAGCTTGATGAGGGCCTGCACGTAGGAGGGGTTCAGTTCCACGGCCTTGGCGAACTGCTCCATGGCCTCGGCCCCGCGTCCTTCGGCCCGCAGCAGCACCCCGTAGCGGTAGCGGACGTCGGCGTAATCCGGGTGGGCCTGCAAGCACTCCTGATGCCGCTCCACCTGCCTGTGCAGCAGGTCGTCCGGCTCGAGGACGATGTCGGGAGGCTGGCCCTCCGGAGCCAACTCAAAGCCCTTCTCGAGCTCCCCCGCCAGGACCGCTTTAAGCTGAAGTTTGGACATCTCCGCCAGCAGCAAGGTGCTATTGGGCTCGACGGCCGCCGCCAGCTCGAAGCTGCTGATCGCATCCTCGCGCCGCCCCATGGCGGCCTGGCACACACCGATGCCCACGTAGCTCACGAGCAACCGATCGTTGAGTTCGCAGGCCTCGCCGAACACCTCGGCCGCCTCCTCCCACCGCCCGCAACTGAGGTGCTGCGTGCCCATTTTCACCTGGGCCTCCAGGTAGTTGTCCTGGATCTCCAGCGCGAGGCGATAGTGCTTCATGGCTGCGTCATCGTTGCCGACCTGGGCGTACAGGTCGGCCAGGCGCACGTGCAGGTCGGCAAAGGGGCCCTGCTGCTCGATCAGCCCGTGCAGGCGCTCGATGGCCTCGCGGATCAGGCCATCGGCTACCATGGCCTCGACCTCGTCGTCCGTCAGCGACCAGTTCTCCGGCTCCATGGCGATGGCCGATTCGAACTCGTCCACCGCCAGCCCGTACTGCCCCGCGCGGTAGTACAGATGCGCCAGCGCCGAGCGCACCCAGGTGTCCTGGGGGTTCTGCTGCCGCAGCACCTGGTAGTGCTCGATGGCCTCCTGGACGGTGTCCAGCCGCAGCGCCACCGCCGCCAGGCGCTGCCGGGCCGCCATGAACGCCTCATCGCGCCGGATAGTATCGCGGTAGTAGTCCGCCGCCCGCTGCGGCTGGTTGAGCACCTCGTAGCAGAAGCCAATGGCAAACAGCACCGCCGGTTCGCCCGTGTGCGTCTGGTTGGCGATTTCCAGCTGCTCCAGGGCCTTGGCGACCTGACCGGAGGCGTGGTAGGCCGCCGCCATCGCCACGCGGGCGGCCAGATAGTCCGGCTTGATCCGGCAGGCCGTCTGGAGGTGCTCGACGGCCGGGGCCAGTTGCATGCCCCGCAGGTAGGCCAGCCCCAACTGGCAGTGGATGTCCGGCCACTGCGGGTGCGCCTCGGCCTCGGCGGTCAGCTCCTGGACGGTCCGCAACTGCGGCGACCAGTAGTAGCGGTCCAGCACGTCGCCCAGGTCGCACGGCAGCCCGCGGCCCAATGCCTCCAGTAAGTGACTCACCTTCCGGTCTCTCCGTTGTCTCTCAGGCAGCCAGGGAAGCAAGCGCCTTGGCCGCCCGCGGGTATCCTGGGTTCAGCTTCAACGCTCGCCGCAGATGCCGCTTGGCCTTGGCCGTCCGCCCGCCCGACGCCAAGAGGTCGGCGGCCAGGCAGTGCACGTCGGCCCAATCGGCCCCCTGCGCGATCGCCTGCTCCAGGTGCTCCACGGCCTCATCGTCCAGCCCCGCCGCGGCGCAGAGCTTGCCGAGGTGCAGCCGGGCGCGGACGTACCGACCGTTGATGTCCACGGCCGCTCGGGCGTGCCCCAGGGCCTCCTCCGGCCGACCCATCCTCTCCAGGACGGCGGAGGCCCGCAGGTGCAGGTCGGCGTAGTCCCCGTGCCGGGCGATGGCGGTCTGCAAGGCCGCCTCCAGCACCGCGAACAGCTCCGCATCGACGTCGCTGGGCGGCAACGCCAGGAACGCGTCCACGAACTCCCCCTCCACGGTCACGTAGTGGGCCAGGTGCACCATCTGCGAGGCCAAGGGCCGGACCTGCGATTCGGGCAGGCGAATGACCACCTGCTCGTCCTGTCCGGCCACGGCCTTGGCGGCCAAGGCCAGCCGGTGGGCCAGGACCATGTCGTTGGGCCGAAGCTCATAGGCCCGCTGCAACGACCGCAGGGCCGCCCGGCAATCGTGGGTCGCCGCCGCCGCCAGGCCCAGGTTCTCGTGCCCGGCCGGGCGGGAACAGTCGGCCTGGACGGCCCGGGCGAAGGCCTCTCGGGCCTCGGGCCACCGGCCCTGGGCTGCCAGGAACAACCCGGCCTGGTTGTGGAGGTCCACCTGGTCCCCCAGCCGCCGCAACCCCTCGCGAAGGGTCATCTGGGCTTCATCGCGCCGCCCCGTGCGCCACTGGGCCTGAGCATGCCGCAGCCAGGTGCGGACGTCGGCCCCTCCGGTAGCCAGGGCCTTGTCCGTCTGGCGGAGGCAGGCGTCTAGCCGACCGGTGCGGGCATACAGGCAGGCCAGGTAACCGGGCAGATCGCCCTCCCTGCCCAGGAAGCCCGCCGCCGCGGCCAGGTGCCGCTCGGCCGCGGTGAGGTCTCCCTGCGCCACGGCTTGGGCGCCGAGGGCCCGGTGGCTGAGACCCTGGTAGTACCTGGCCACGGCCCCAGCCAGGTTGCTGCGCTCAGGGACCGTCGATAGGACCTCCGCGGCCTGGTCATAGCGGCCCTGGCGGTAGAGCCTCAGGCCTTGGCGGTACGGGTCCGTCCACGGCTGGGTGTTGTTGCCGTCCTCCGGGCGCATCATAAGCCGCTCCAGGGGGTTCTATCGGCAAGAGGAAAGGCGCGGTGAAGGAAGAACCATCCCCCGGGCCGGTCAGGCGATGGAACCGCGGGGGGACACGGAGGGGCAGGCGTTGGGCAAATCGGGCGTGGCGCGCGCGTGCGGTCACAGACGGTGCGAAGGTTGGCTATCCCCCCAGATGCGGCTCAGTACGCCCCGCGCGCGGACAGCACGGCGGGGATCGTCTGGACCATGATCATGAGGTCCAGCAGCGTGCCACGGTGGTGAACGTAGTAGGCATCCAGGGCGACCCACTCATCGTAGCTCAGCTCGCTGCGGCCGGAGATCTGCCACAGACAGGTCAGGCCCGGCTTGACGTTGGCCCGCAGACGGGCGCGGCCGACGACGCGGATCGCCTCGGGCATCCACAGCGGGCGCGGACCGACCAGCGACATCTCGCCGCGCAGCACGTTGATCAGTTGCGGAAGCTCGTCGATGCTGCTCCGCCGCAGCCACCGGCCGATGGGCGTCAGACGCGGGTCCTTGGCGATCTTGAAGACCGGACCGTCTTTTTCGTTGCGGCTTTGCAGCGATGTGCGGGCCTCCTCGGCCCCCGGGCGCATGGTGCGGAACTTGTACATCATGAAGGGTGACCCGCGCAGCCCGGCGCGCATCTGCTTGAAGACCACCGGTCCGCGAGAGGTGAGCTTGATCAGTGCAGCCACAACCCCCATCAGCGGCGCCAGCAGCACCAGCATCGCCAACGCGACCGCCACGTCGAAGACGCGCTTGGCGACCTCATAGGCCGACCGCTCCCCTCGGACGGCCGACTCCCTGGGCGGGCCTAGCACCCACGGGACCGACGGTGCAACGCCGGCCAGAGTCGTCATTACAACCCTCCATCCTGAAGGACGGCGCGGTGATAGACCCGCTCCAAAATCTCAGCCGCAGCGGACCACGTAGAGGACGCAAGCGCCTGAGCGGTGGCACTCTCGCTTTTCGAGCGTCGTAGCTCCTGGTCTCCCAGGATCAGACGGAGCTGCCTCCTGAGGTCCAACCGATCCTTACTATGGAAGTATACTATGGACTGGCCCATTATGTCAAGGTTTGCCGGGATGTCCGCTGCCAGGATGCACTGCCCGTAGGCCGCCGCCTCCAACAGGACCAGGCTCATTCCCTCCAGGGCGCTGGGAAGAACCACAAGTTCTGCATTGGAATAGAGTTCCGACAGCACGTCTCCCGTCTGGTTTCCCAGGAACTCCACGTCCGCCCCCCTGCGGCGGCGACAAGCGAGGCCATACGGGCTCGCGGTGACGTCTCCCACGACCACCAGCACCGCCCCGGCCTTATCCGCCGCAGACAGCTCCGCCCAGGCGTCCAGCAGCAGGTCCAAGCGCTTCTCCGGGACCACCCTCCCGACGGTCAGCACGTAGGGGCGGCGCTCCAGGCCCCAACGCGCGATCGCCCGCGGTGGCAGCGGCTGGGCGGGGCGGATGCCGTTGGGAACGTAGTGCACCTGGCGGCCAAACCGCGCGGAAAGCTCCTGGGCCAACCCCTTGCTCACGGCCGTGACTTCGTCGGCCAGGCGCATGCCGCACGCTAGCCCCCACCGCAAGGCCCACCGCGCCGGGGGCGACCACTTCTGGCGCTCCCAATCGGGGGCGTGAATCGTCAGGACCGTCGAGATGCCCGCCAGCTTCGGCAGCCAGATCAGCAGCGCCGGGCCAGGCGAGTGCAGGTGGACCACGTCCGCGCCGCGGCGGAGCACGTCGGCCAAGGCGGTCGCAGTATGGGTGAACGTCTCCAGGTGCTTGCCGGCGAGGCCCGCCGTAATGATCCGCCGGCCGACCTGGGGCGGCGGGGTGTCGCCCACGTAGGTGCGGCGCGAGTAAACGATCACCTCGTGCCCGCGTGCGGTCAGCTCGCGCGTCAACTCCTCGACCGCGTGTTCAGCCCCGCCGACGCTGGCGGGGATGCCGCGGACGCCTACCATCGCAATGCGCATCGCCGCCGCGCCTCCTCGTAAAGCTCGTCCGTCCGGGTTCCGATCGCCTCGGCGTCGTGGCGGCGGTTCACCAGCTCCATCGCTCGGCGCTCCATGTCCTGCCGCCGGCGACGGTCGGCCAAGACCTGCTCAGCCACCGCCGCCAGGGACTCACTATTTCCGGGCGCAAAGACACGCCCCGTCCGCCCATCCGTCACCCACTGCCGAAGGGTCGGGTGGTCCGGCACGATCACCACCCTGCCGCAGGCCATGGCCTCCAGCATGGTCTGCGGGCTGTTCTCCATGCACCGGCTGGGGACCACGACCGCCGTCGCCGAGGCGTACAACCGCGCCAGCGCCGCTCGCTCCAGCGCCCCCAGAAAGGTGACATGGGTCAGGCCTCGGCGGCGGGCGCGGGCCTCCAGCTGCTCCCGCAGCCTCCCGTCACCGGCGATGACCACCTCAGCCGCGGGTAGACGCTCGGCCAGCTCGAGCATGAGGTCCGGCCCCTTCTCGGCCGTCAGACGTCCGGCGTAGACGAAGCGCTTGGCGCGCCGCCGCTCGCCACTCGCTAGCTCCGGGCGCTCGATGAGATTCGGCACCACCGCTAGCCTCCCCCGCGGCACGCCCACCGCGTGCATGACCTCGGCCATGAACGCGCTGGGGCAAAGGAACTTCTCCACCCAGCGGACGTAGCGGCGGAAGAAGCGCTGCACGAGGGTCTCGATCGCCAGCGCCACCCCGCCCGGGCCTAGACAGCGCGGGCTGGCGGCGTGGACCAGCGCGTGTGGCCAACAGCGCATGCACACCCCGTCGGGCCGCAGGAAGTGCTTGGCCGGGCAGGCGAGGCGGTAGTCGTGCACGGTCATCACGATCGCTGCCCTGTGCCGCGCCAGCACCGGCAGCACGGAGGGCGTGAGGTGGTGATACAGGTTGTGCACGTGAGCCACGTCCACGCGCTCGATGCGGCCCAGGAAGCTATCCAGCAGCGCGGCCGCGCGGGCGTTGTGGATCATCGGCCACAGGGCCAGGGGATTGCGCGTCGCGGTGAAGTCGCGGAACGCCGGCCGGTCGGCCTGCTCCGGGTCGCGCGTGCAACCGAACATTGAGACGCGGTGGCCGCGGGCCCGCTGCCAAGCCGCCAGCGCGCAGACCGTGCTGGTCACACCGCTGGGGCTGAACAGCATCTTTTCCACATGCAGGATGTGCATGGTTCGCGTCGCGCCCGTACGGGTCAGCGTCCTTGCTATCGGCCGCGGCAGATGAGGCGCAGCAGCCTTTCGAATCGGCCGACCATCGGCTCGGCACGGAAGTGCCTGGCCCGCTCCCGGCCTGCCTCGCCCAGGCGCCGCGCCAGCTCGGTGTCGTCCAGCACACGGGCCAGCGCCGCGGCCAGGGCCTCGGGGTCGCCGGGGGGGACCTTCAGCCCTTCGCGCTCGTCAGTGAATAGATCGTCCAACGCGGGCAGATCGCTCGCCACAACCGGCAGCCCCGCTGCCATCGCCTCCAGCAGCGCCAGGCCAAAGGTCTCCCGCTTGCTGGACAGGACGAACACGTCCGCCGCCCCCAGGATCGCCACCACGTCGGCCCGCGGCCCCAGAGGCCGCACGACCTGCCCCAGGCCCGCCTGGCGGATGGCTGAGGCCAGCTCTGGCGAGTCCGTGTCCCTGCCCACCAGCGCTAGCTGGAAGTCCGCGCGCCCGGACGCCAGGAGCTTTGCGGCGCCGAGGAGCGTCTGGAAGTCCTTGTCCGGCATGGCGTTAGCAACCTGGACGACCAGCTTCTTGCCGGGTGAAAGCCCCAGGCTGGCGCGGTCAATTGCCCCAGGCTCACGGGCCGGCAGGTCGCGTCCGTTGCGAATGACCGGAAGCGTCCAGGCAGGCAGCAGCCCCCCCGCCAGCGCCCGGCGCTGCGCGCGCGAGACGCACACGATCGCGCTAAGCAGCCCCAGGCGGTAGTACGCCGCCAGCCGTCCGCGGAATCGCCCCGCCTGCCCCCCCGGCCAGGAGTGGCACCAGCATACCCGCCCCACCGACCGCCTGCTGATCAGCGAGCCGGTCAGGGCGTAGAGCAGCCCGTTGCGCAGGGGGTCCAGGACGATCAGGCCGTCGATCCGCTCCTGGCGGATGAGCCGCGCGAACCGCCAGATTGCCAGGGGGTCCACCGACCGCCGGGCCAGGCCCTCGTAGACCGTCGCACCGCGGGCGGCGAAGACCTCGCCCATCGGTCCGCCCTTGGCGACCGAGGCCACGATCACGCCGTGGCCGCGGGCGACCAGGCCGCCCGTCAGCTCCGCGGCCACGGTCTCAGCCCCGCCAAAGTGGAAGTTGCCGCAGACGATCAGCACCCGCACAGGAGCCTCCTTGCCGCCTGGCGGAGTTGGCTGCCGACCTCCGCGGCGATACCGGCAGCAAGCTGAAGGTTGTGCCGACGCCAACTCACCAGCGCCCAGGCCGAGGCCAGCGCG
>JALHTV010000249.1 GCA_022866005.1 Phycisphaerae bacterium | reverse complement strand
CTTCACGCGCGTCGGGGCCGCCGACGAGCTCAGCCGCGGGCTGAGCACCTTCATGCTCGAAATGGTCGAGACCGCCAACATCCTCAACAACGCCACCAGCCGCTCGCTGGTCATCCTCGACGAGGTCGGGCGCGGCACGAGCACCTGCGACGGGCTGGCGCTGGCGTGGGCGATCTGCGAACACATCGCCCTGCACCTGCGCTGCCGGACGCTGTTCGCCACGCACTACCACGAGCTGACCGAGCTGGAGGACCTGCTGGACGGCACGCGGAACCTCAACGTCGCCGTGCGCGAGTGGGCCGACCAGGTGGTCTTCCTGCACCGCATCGTCGAGGGCGGCACGGACCGCAGCTACGGCGTGCACGTGGCGCGCCTGGCCGGTGTGCCGAAAGAGGTCATCGACCGCGCGCGGACGATCCTGCCGCAGCTCCAGGCGCACCTGGCGCAGGGGCTGGACATGCCCGCCCTGGCGAAGCGCGCCGCCGCGGCCACGGCCCAGATGGACCTGTTCGCCGACGCCCCCACCCGCATCGCCCGCGCGATCAAAGAGGCGGACCTGGACGGCATGACCCCCCTGGCGGCCCTGGACTTCCTGCGGAAACTCAGGAGCGAACTGTAGCGAGGCCGAACGCTGAGAAGTTCGCCCCAAGGAGCACGACACGGATGAGCCTGACAGCCAGGATAGCCGCAGCAACCATCCGCCTCATTGGCCGCTCGCTGCGGTACCGGTTCGTGCTGGACGATCCGGACGTCGTGCCCCAGCGGATGCAGACCCCGGCCATCTATGTCTTCTGGCATGACATGCTGCTGCTGCCCGCCTACACGCACGGGGCCCAGATCGTGCCGCTGATCTCCCGAAGCGGGGAAGGCTCCATGCTGGATGAGGTCATCCGCAGCTTCGGCGGGCGGACCATCCGCGGCTCGACGGATCACGGGGGAAAAACCCGCGGCGGAAGCACCGCCCTGCGCGAGATGCTGCGACAAGGGACCCGCCGGCACATCGGCATCCCCATCGACGGGCCGGTGGGCCACCCCCGCAAGATCACCTCCCGCGGCGTGGCCTGGGCCGCATCCCGCGGGAACATGCCCGTCATCCCGGTGGGCATCGCGACCAAGGTGCTCCACTGCTTCGGCCACGCCGATCGACAGCTCAACCTGCCTATGATGTTCTCGCGGGCGTGGTTCGTGGCCGGCAAACCGCTCCGGGTGCCCCCCAACGCCCACAAGTCCCAGGCCCAGGCCTTCATCGAGCAGCTTCAGGCCGCCCTGGACGATTGCCAAGCCCGGGCCGAAACCTATGCCCGCTCCGGCCGCTCACCCGTCCCCCCGCTGACACTCAAGGCCCTTAGGGCCCTCTAGTGGGGTGTGCAACTCGTTGCACACGGAACCGTTTCCCGTGTGCAGAACCTACGCTTCGCGTAGAACCTGCACACCCTACTCGGATGTAACCTCCGGGCACGTGGCGTAGAGGACGAGGGTGAGGCACTCCACCTGGGCCGCCGGGTCGCGGAAGGGCGGGGCCAAGTGAGGTAGGACCGCTCGCACGTAGGATTCATCCAGCACGAGCAGTGGTCGGGCCTGAACGTTTGTCCAGCCGGATTCGGTGAGCCAGCGGACGTAGTCGGCTGGGCGAGCGCGGTTGGGTGAACCGGGGAAGCTCAGGCGGTGGTACAGGCGGTCAGAGTACCTGTAGATGTTCAGGGGATCCCGCTTGCGCAGGAAGGGCGTGTGGGTCTGGAGGTCCACCGCGGCCAGGAGCACCGCGCCCGGGGCGGCCAGGCGGGTGAGGTGGGCGATCGTCGTGGGTGGATCGTCGAAGTGCTCAAAGGCGGCCTGGGAGACGATCAGGTCGGCGGGCGGCAGGTCCGCCGCCACGAGGTCGAAGTCCTCACGGCAAAGGTACGTCAGCGGGCCTGCCACGGCGGAGCCTTGCGGAGCCGGGCCGGGCGGACCCGAGAGTGCATCCCGCACGCAGAGGTGCAGGTCGTCAGCCGTCCCGGGTGCGACGCCGGCGCCGGCCAGCACAGCGTCCAGCAGCCGCTCGTGCAGGGACCAGGGCGTCGCGCGGGCCAGGGGAAAGCGGTCAAAGGCGATGTATCTGTCTGCCCCCGCCGCCAGCGCCAGCGCGGCCACGCCCAAATCCGGCCCGGGGCCCAGCTCCAGGATGGTCTTGCCCGCCAGCTCAATCGGCCGGCCCAGGTAGTCGCGCAGATACTCCATCCAGTTGGCCCAGACTCTTGCGTCGTACTCGGCGGCGGCGTCGGTGTCGCGCGGCGAGAACGGTCGGGGCCGATGGTACGGCCGCAGGGCGTGGCGGACCTTGTTCGCTGCCAAGGCCGCCAGGCCCAGGGCCCACCACAGCCGGTGGGCCGGCTTGGGAGGGGACAGGACCGCCGGTTCCTGCATCGTCTGCCTTTCCTTCACCTGCGCGGCGGGCGTCAGCTCTTGGCCCGGGCGCGCGGGGGCAGGTTGCGGATACCGGAGAAGTCGCCTGTCCGCGCCGCCTGGAGCACGTTTCCCATGTATTCATCGACCAGCGCCGCCGAGAGCGGTACGGGCATGTTCTTGAGCTTGGAGTCGAGGGCCGGGTCCTTGGCGGCCTCCAGCGCGCGGCGGACGTGCGCCTCGCTGAAGCCGGCAAGCTGCGACAGCCGCGTCGGGCAGCCCAGGCTGCCGGCAAAGGCGACCATCCCCTCGGCCACCGCCAGGGCCAGGTCGCGCCCGGACAGAGGAGCCAGGTCGGCCTTGATCAGCCCGGCTCCCGCCAGCACGCCCCCCACCGCCCGCAGCTGCGCCTGGATGGCTGGGGCGAAGAAGACCGTGTAGTAGGGATTCATGATCCCGCACGCCCGGCCGTGGCTGGCGAGATCCACCAGCG
>JALHTV010000030.1 GCA_022866005.1 Phycisphaerae bacterium | reverse complement strand
CGTCCCGTTCTGGCCGGCGGGGCGGCTGGCGGCCAGGTCGGCGGCACCGAGCCGGCGGCGAAGGTCTTCGACGGGCAGGCCACGGACCACGTCCACCAGTCCCGCCCAGCCCCGGTGGAAGCCATACCCGCCGCGGGTCATCTCCTCGATGGCCGCGTCCTTTGTCCACCCTTCCACGATCACCCGATAGGCGGCGGCCATCGCCCCGGTGCGGTCGGCGCCCTGGCGGCAGTGGAAGAACACCGGCTGGCGCGCCGGGTCGGTGACGACCTTGAGGAACTCCGCGACCTCCTGCGGCCGCAGGCCCCAGGGCTCGGTGGTGATGTGCACGCACACCAGCTCCGTGTCGCGCAGCTCGTCGGCGTCATCGTGGTCGGCACGGAGGTTGACCGCGGTCTTGATGCCCATTTCGGCCAGGTGGCGGAAGCCCACCTCGCTGGGTTGGGCACCGCGGTAGAGCGTCGGGCTGATGCGGTGTAGGTTCTCCACGCCGGGCAGGTTCACCGGCTGGGCCCAGGCGGCCGGGCGAATCGCGGGCGGTGCGGTGTCGGGCAGCCCCCGGCCGCTGACGAGGTCGCAGAGGGCCGGCCAGACCATCACGGTCCCGGTCACCATCGTGACCAGCCCCACCACCAGCACCGCCGTCAGCAATCTACTCCGCATCATCGTCACTCGGGCTGGTGGCTAGACCTTCAACTCGCTCTTCTGGCCGAGCAGGTGGGAATACTTCTGACGGATGGGGGCGACCTCGGCGGCGAGGAATTCCTCCACCTGCTGCGGGGCGCGGCCGACGAAGGTGGCGGGGTCCATCAGCTCGTCCACGTCCACGGCGTCGAAAGCGGCGTCGTTCTTGATCCGGTCCAGCAGGTCATTGGGGCGGCCGTGCACCCTCACCTGCTCGGCAGCCGCCTGGCTGTGCCGACGTAGGCGCTCGTGCAGGTCCTGGCGATCACCGCCGGCCTGCACCGCGGCCATCAGGATGTTCTCCGTGGCCATGAACGGCAGTTCTTCGGTGAGGTGGGCCGCGATGATCGCGGGGTAGACCACCAGCCCCGCAGCCACGTTCAGGCAGATCAGCAGGATCCCATCGGCCGCCAGGAACAGCTCAGGAATCGCCAGGCGCTTGTTGGCCGAGTCGTCCAGGGTGCGTTCCAGCCACTGCTCGGCCGCGGTGTGCAACGGGCTGGCCGACAGGTCCATCAGGAGCCTGGCCAGGCCCGTGGCCCGCTCGCACCGCATGGGGTTGCGCTTGTAGGGCATGGCGCTGGACCCGACCTGGGCGGCGGCGAAGGGTTCCTCGATCTCCTTGAGGCCCGCCAGCAGCCGGAGGTCGTTGCAGAACTTGTGGACGGTCGCCCCGATCCCGGCCAGGGCGGCGGCGACTGCGGCGTCGATCTTTCGGCTGTAGGTCTGGCCGGGTACGCGGCACAGGCGGACGAAGCCCATCTTCTCAGCCACCATCGCGTCGAGGCGCTTGACCTTCTCGTGGTCGCCGCCCAGCAGCGCCAGGAAGCTCG
>JALHTV010000248.1 GCA_022866005.1 Phycisphaerae bacterium | reverse complement strand
CGGCGCGGTCGCCGCCAAGCTGGAGCAGATTCGTGCATACATGCCAACGGGCAAGACCCCCTCCGAGGCACTGACGAAGATGGCCGTCCTGGGCGCGGTGATCGACCGCTGGCTGGCCGCCAACGAGCTGGACGCCACGGCCCTGCAATGCTGGACGAGCATCCAGGCCAACTACGGCATCAACGTCTGCATGCTCATGAGCATGATGAGCGCCAAGCTCCTGCCCAGCGCCTGCGAGGTGGACGTCACCGGCACACTCAGCATGTACGCCCTGCAACTGGCGTCGGAGGTCCCCAGTGCGCTAGTGGACTGGAACAACAACTACGGCGACGCCGAGGATAAGTGCGTCCTGTTCCACTGCGGCAACTGGCCGTCGTGCTACCTGCCGGAGGGCTCGATGGGCACGGCGCCGATCCTGGGCACGATGGTCGGCGAGGCCAACACGTTCGGCACGGCCACGGGGCGCACGCCCGCCGGCCCGGTGACCTTCGCGCGCCTCACCACCGATGACGCAGCCGGCTGCATCCGCGGCTACGTGGCCGAAGGCCGGCTGACCGACGATCCGCTGGACACCTTCGGCGCCCGTGCGGTCGCCGAGGTCAAGGGCCTCCAGGGCCTGCTGGAGCACGTCTGCGCCAATGGCTTCGAGCACCATGTGGCCATCAGCCAGTCGCACTGCGCCGCCGCCGTCGCCGAGGCCCTGGAGACGTACATGGGCTGGAGCATCTACCGCCACGGTTGAGCCATGCCGACAGTCCGCGAACTGAACGCCAAGTCGCTGGAGTATCGCCGCAAGCTGCTGGCGATCATCAAGCACGCCCAGGCGGGCCACACCTCCGGCGACCTGTCGTGCATCGACATCCTCAACGTGCTCTACAACCACGTGCTGCGCGTCAGCCCCCAGACGCTCACCAGCCCCGATCGCGACCGGTACGTCCAGAGCAAGGGGCACTCGGTCGAGGCGTTGTACGTGGTCCTGGCCGACCGGGGCTTCTTCCCGCCTGAGCAGCTCGACACGCTGGGCTGCTACCGCTCGACCTTCATCGGCCACCCCACGCGCAAGGTGGCCGGCATCGAGCAGAACACCGGCGCCCTGGGCCACGGGCTGGCGGTGGCGGTGGGGATGGCGCTGGCGGGCAAGATGGATGGGCGGGGGTACCGTGTCTTCTGCCTGCTCGGCGACGGCGAGCTGGCCGAGGGCTCCAACTGGGAGGCGATGCTCGCGGCGGCGCACTACAAGCTGGACAACCTGATCGCCATCGTGGATCGCAACTGCCTCCAGATCACCGGGCCCACCGAGCAGGTCTGCGCCCTGGAGCCGCTGATGGACAAGTTCCGCGCCTTCGGCCTGGCCGTGCGCGAGGCCGACGGGCACGACGTGGGCGCGCTGATGGAGGCCCTGGCGGCCGTGCCGTTCGAGGCGGGCAGGCCCAGCGTGCTCGTGGCCCACACGGTCAAGGGCAAGGGCGTCAGCTTCATGGAAGGCGACCCCAAGTGGCACCACGGCACGCCCAGCGATGAAGAATACAGCCAGGCGCTGGAGGAGCTGGCCAAGGCCCGCCAGCGGTTGGACCTGGAGACCGGCTGACCGCCCAGCACGAAAGAACATGAGCGAGACTTCGACATCCGCATCGGCCGGCCGGGCGAACCTGGACGCGTTCGCCGCGACGCTGACGGAACTGGCGCGCAGCGACCGCAACGTCCTGGCCGTGTGCAGCGACTCGCGCGGCTCGGGCAAGCTCGTCCCGTTCGCCAAGGAGTTGCCCGGCCAGCTCGTGGAGGTCGGCATCGCCGAGCAGAACCTGGTGGGTGTGGCGGCGGGGCTGGCCTCGTGCGGCAAGAGAGTCTTCGCCGTCTCCCCGGCCTGCTTCCTGAGCGCCAGGGCACTGGAGCAGATCAAGAACGATGTGGCCTACAGCGATCAGCCGGTCGTGCTCGTGGGCATTAGCGCCGGGGTGAGCTATGGCGCCCTGGGCGCGACGCACCACTCCACCCACGACTTCGCCGCCCTGCGTGCAATCCACAACCTGACGGTCGTCGCCCCGGCCGACAACCACGAGACCTGCTGCGCCGTGCGAGCGGCGGCGCGGGCCGAGCACCCGGTGTACCTGCGGGTCGGGAAGCGCCCGCTACCGGACCTGCACACCCCTGAGACGCCCTTTGAGTTCGGCAAGGCCATCACGATCCGCGGCGGCAAGGACGTGGCCTTCATCGCCTGTGGCGAAACGGTCCGCCACGCGGTCGAGGCCGCCGGGGTCCTGGCGGCTGAGGGCGTCTCGGTGAGGGTGTTGAGCATGCACACGATCAAGCCGCTGGACGGGCAGGCGGTGCTGGCGGCGGGGCGGGAGTGCCGGGCCGTCATCACGGTCGAGGAGCACAGCGTCCACGGCGGGCTGGGTGAGGCCTGTGCGGCCGTGCTGATGGGCGGCGGGGCCAAGGCGGCCTTTGCCATCGTGGGCTTCCCGGATGAGTACATGGTCACGGGCAACCAGTTGGAGATCTTCACGCACTACGGGATCAGCGCGCAGGGCCTGGCGCGCCGAGCGAGGGAACTGCTCTCGGGGAGCCGGACGTGAAATACATCCTGGCCATCGACCAGAGCACCTCGGCCACCAAGGCGATCCTCTTCGACACCACGGGAGCGGTCGTGGACAAGGCGTCAGTCTCGCATCCGCAGCACTATCCGCGCCCGGGCTGGGTGGAGCACGACGCCGAGGAACTGTTCGCCAACACGCTCACCGCCATCCGGCAAGTGATGGACCGCCAGCGCGGCAAGGCTGCGGACATTGGCTGCCTGAGCATCACCAACCAGCGCGAGACCTTCGTGGTCTTCGACCGCAAGACGGGCAAGCCCCTGCACCGGGCCATCGTCTGGCAGTGCCGCCGCGGGGATGAGATCTGCGCCGCCCTCCGCCGGGAGGGGCACGAGGACCGCATCCGCCGCCTGACGGGGCTGAAGATCGACAGCTACTTCCCCGCGGCCAAGATCCGCTGGCTGCTGGAGGCCAAGCCCGACATCCGCAAGGCGCTCCAGACGGGCAAGGCCCTGGTGGGCACGATCGACGCGTACCTGGTCCACCGGCTGACCGGTGGGCGGGTCTTCGCCACCGACTCCACCAACGCCAGCCGCACGCTGCTGTTCGACATCCACCGGATGCGCTGGGACGAGGGGCTGTGTGAACTCTTCGCCGTGCCGGTCGGGGCGCTGCCGGAGGTCCGCGACAGCGACGGGCGCTACGGTGAAACTGACGGCGGCGGCGCGATCGGCCGGGCCGTGCCCATCTGCGGTGTGATGGGGGACAGCCAGGCGTCGCTGTTTGCCCATCGCTGCTACACGCCCGGCAGCGCCAAGGTGACGTTCGGCACGGGCTCGTCGATCCTGCTGAACGTCGGCGATCAGCCGCGCCACTCAGCCGGCGGCACGGTGACGACCGTCGCGTGGGTGGTCGCCCGCCAGGCGGTGTACGCCTTCGAGGGCATCATCCACTGCACCGGCGCCACCATCGCGTGGCTGAAGGACCAGCTCGCCCTCATCGCCGACCCGGCCGAGACGGAGACGCTGGCCCGCGGCTTGAGCGACAACGGCGGGGTGTATCTCGTGCCGGCCTTCGTAGGCTTGGGCGCGCCGTACTGGAACCAGGACGCCCGTGCGGCCATCGTCGGCCTGACGCAGCACAGCACGCGCGCCCACGTGGCGCGGGCGGCGCTGGAGTCGATCGCCTACCAGATCAAGGACGCCCTGGACGACATGGCCGCCGAGGCGGGCACGCCTCTGGACGCCATCCGCGGCGACGGCGGGATGGTGGCCAACCGCTTCCTGATGCAGTTCGTGGCCGACGTGCTGCGGATCCCGGTGGTGGCCTCGCAGGTGGCGGAGCTGTCGCCATTGGGGGCGGCGCTCGCGGGGGCGGTGGGGATGGGCGTGTACAAGGGCTTGGCCGACCTCGCCAAGCTGGACCTGGGGACCGTCGAGTACGCCCCCGCCATGGACGCGCGGACCGCCGCCGCCTACGTCGAAGGCTGGAAGCACGCCGTGCGCAGGGTGCTCCTGTAAGCATCTCGCGGCTGGGCGGCGCTTAGTGGCACGGGCATCTTGCCCGTGGGTTCCACGGCCATCTTGGCCGTGGGTTTGCACGGTCGGGACGACCGTGCCACTCATGGGCGAGACGCCCATGCCACTCTGTGTTTCCCAGAACGCTAATGCACCCAGTGTGCGACTTCCAGTTGTCCGCCGCCGCCCGGGGGGCTAGAATCGCCTTCCTGTCGAAACGGGCCGGGGCCAGGCCTCTATTGGGGCTTCGTCTATCCCGGCCGAGCAGAATGGAAGTCCCAATCAGTGAAGGCTCAGTGATGAACGAGTTAGTTCTGCGAGAGTTCCGCAACCCGGGCACCGAATACCGCAGCGCGCCGTTCTGGGCGTGGAATGGCCGGATGGAGCCGGACGAGCTCCGCCGGCAGGTCCGCCTGATGCACCGGATGGGCATGGGGGGGTTCTTCATGCACAGCCGCGTCGGCCTGGTGACGCCGTATTTGTCGGAAGAATGGATGGACTGCGTCGCCGCCTGCGTGGACGAGGCCGAGAAGCTGGACATGAAGGCCTGGCTGTACGACGAAGACCGCTGGCCCTCCGGCGCCGCGGGCGGCCTGGTGACCAAGAATCCGGCCTACCGCGAGCGGGAGCTGGAGATGCTCACGTTCGACCGCGCCGCGGACTTTCGCTGGCGGCGGGGATACCTGGCGGCCTTCGTGGCCACCCTGGCGCCCCCGCGCGCCAGCGGCGTGCGGAGGCTGAAGCGAGGCGAGCGTCCCGGGCCTATCGCCCGCGGCCAGAAGGTCCTGGCCTTTCGCGTGACGCTCAAGCCGCGTAGCTCCTGGTACAACGGGTACACGTACATCGACGCGATGAACCCCGCGGCCGTGCGCGAATTCCTCCGCGTCACGCACGAGGCCTACCGCCGCCGGTTCGGCAGGCAGTTCGGACGGCGGATCCCGGGCATCTTCACCGACGAGCCCACCTACGGCAAACGCCCGGGGCCCAATTTCCTGCAATGGACCGACTCACTCCCCCGGCACTTCCGCCGGCGCTACGGGTACGACGTGCTGGACCACCTGGTGGAGCTGCTGTTCGACGTGGATGGCCAGACCACCAGCCAACCCCGCTGGCACTATTTCGACTGCATCACCCACCTGTTCGTGGAGGCCTTCTCGCGCCAGATCGGCCAGTGGTGCCAGAAGCACGGCTTGGCCTTCACCGGCCACACGCTGGGGGAGGGTTCGCTGATCGCCCAGACCAACGTGGTCGGCTCGTGCCTGCGGTTCTACGAGCACATGCAGGCCCCGGGGATGGACATCCTCACCGAGTACAACCGCGAGTACGACACAGCCAAGCAGGTCAGCTCCGCCGCGCGGCAGTTCGGGAGGCGCTGGCGGGTGAGTGAGACCTACGGCTGCACCGGCTGGGACTTCCCCTTCGCCGGTCACAAGGCCGTGGGCGACTGGCAGGCGGCGCTGGGGATCAACCTCCGCTGCCAACACCTGTCGTGGTACACGATGGAGGGCGAGGCGAAGCGCGACTACCCCGCGGCCATCTCGTATCAGTCGCCCTGGTGGCAGGCGTACACGAAGGTGGAGGACTACTTCGCCCGCGTGCACGTGCTGATGAGCCGCGGGCGGGAGGTCCGCGACCTGCTGGTGATCCACCCCGTCGAGAGCGCCTGGACGCTTCAGTCCATCGGCAACGACGGGGCCAGGCAGCGATTCAACGACATGGCCTGGAAGCTGCGCGACGCGCTGCTGGTGGCGAACATCGACTTCGACTGGGGCGATGAGGATATCCTCGCCCGCCATGGGCGCATCCGCCGGCGCGGCCCCCAAGCGGTGCTTACCGTCGGCAAGGCCGACTACACGACGGTCCTGGTGCCGCCGCTGCGGACGATCCGCTCGACCACGCTGGCCTTGCTGCGGCGGTTCCGCCGGGCCGGCGGGACGGTGGTCTTGGTCCGCCCGGCGCCGCAATACGTCGACGCCCTCCCCAGCCGCCAGGCGGCCGACCTGGCCGCCGGTGGCGCTTGTGCAGCGGGGCTGGCCGCCGCAGCGGCCGTCGAGCCGACCGCCCGGCGGGTCTCCATCACCGACGCCAAAGGGCGCCAGATCGTCCCGACGCTCTATTGCCTCCGCGAAGATGACGACGCCCTGTACCTGTTCGTCTGCAACACCGGCCACAACCTGTTTGGCCGCGACGTCAAGGACCTGGCCGTCCGCGAGCGGCGGCTGGCGTTCGACCGGGTGCATATCACCGTCGCGGGCAGCGGCGGGGGGGCACCGCTGGAGCTGGACGCGGATACTGGTGAGGTTTTTCGCGCCGATGGCGCTGCGACGCGCGCCGGTTGGACGATGGCGACCAGCCTTCCGGCGCTCGGCAGCCGCCTGTTCCTGTTGCCCAAGAAGCGCCTACCCAAGCCGCCGCCGCGCCGCAAGGTGCTGCGGACAGTCCGCACGACGTCCCTGGGCGGCGGGCGGTGGGATATCCAACTGTCGGAGCCCAACTGCCTGGTGCTGGATCGGCCGGCCTATCGCATCAACGACGGCCGCTGGCGTGCGCTGGCCGAGATCCTCAAGGTCGACAACGCCGTCCGCGACGCGATGGGCGCCCCCCGTCGCAGCAAGAGCATGGTCCAGCCCTGGGCCCAGCCCAAGCTCAAGGAGCCCCGCCGCGCGAAGGTGGAGCTGTCGTACGTCTTCGACGTCCAGGCCCTGCCCACCGGCGCGCTGTATCTGGCCGTCGAGCGCCCGGAGACGTTCACCGTCACGGTCAACGGCCACAGGGTGAACAGGGACGTTGAGTGCGGCTGGTGGGTGGATCGCTCGCTCCGCAAGCTGCCCATCGACCCGGCGGCCCTGCGCCTGGGCCGAAACGAGCTGACGCTGGTCTGCGACTACAGCGAGCTGCACCCGGGCCTGGAGATCGTCTACCTGCTGGGCGAGTTCGGCACGCGCGTCCGAGGCACGCACCTGGCGCTCACCGCCGCCCCGCGGCGGCTGGCCCTGGGCGACTGGGTCAAGCAAGGCCTGGCGTTCTACAGCGGCTCGGTGGGCTACACCAGGACCATCCAGCCGCGCCTGTCCGCCGGGCGGCGCCTGTTCGTGCACGTCCCGTCGTACGAGGGCGTGGCCGTGCGGGTCCTGGTGGACGGTCAGCCGGCCGGAACCATCGCCTGGGAGCCGAACGAGCTGGACATCACCGATTTCGTGCGAGGCAAGCGCTCGGCCGTGCTGACGGTGGAGGTGTTGGGCCACCGCCGCAACTCGCACGGCCCGTTGCATCTGAACTACAGGCCCAGGTGGTTCGGGCCGGCTGAGTTCCACCCCCGGCCGGACCAGGAGATCGCCGGCTACGACCTGGTGGCCTGCGGACTGATGCGGGCCCCTCGGTTGGTGGTGCGGAAGTAGACGCTCGCGATGCCGCCGCTTGGCGGGCGGCCTGCCGTGGCGAGCGATGGTGGCGGGCGCGCGTGCGGAGGTCGACTTATGGCTGATGAGCGGATAGTCGCCACGTACCTGATCGAGACGCCACATCCGCCGATGGCCGCGGCCGAGGCGATGGCCCGCCAGACCACCGGCACGTTCACCTCCGTGCCGGGCGAGACGGTTGAACTTCAGCGGCGCTTCCAGCCGCGGATCGAACGCGTCACCGAGCGGGAGCAGGTGGACCGTCCCACGCTGCCCGGCTCGCGCCCGCCCGCTGGCGCCAGCCCGGTGCGCTACGTCCGCGCGGAGGTGGTGCTGTCGTTCCCGCTGGACAACGTTGGCACCAACCTCCCCGTGATGCTGTCGATGGTCCGCGGCAACCTGTTCGAGCTGCCGGAGGTCTCCGGCCTGCGCTTGGCGGACCTGGAGCTGCCCGAGGCCTTCGCCCGCGCGTATCCGCTGCCGCAGTTCGGCGTCTCCGGGACGCGGCGGCTGGCGGGCGTGCAAGGCCGGCCCCTGGTCGGCACGATCATCAAGCCCAATATCGGCCTCTCGCCCGCCCAGACCGCCGAGCTGGTGGAGCAACTGGCGGGAGCGGGTGTGGACTTCATCAAGGACGACGAGGTCCAGGCCAACGGCCCGCACTCGCCGTTCGACCGGCGCGTCGCCGCCGTCATGCGCGCCGTCGACGCCGCCGCCCAGCGCACGGGCAAGCGAGTCATGGTCGCCTTCAACATCACCGACGAGCTGGACGAGATGCTCCGCCACCACGACACGGTCCTCGCCGCCGGCGGCGGCTGCGTGATGGTGAGCCTCAACAGCGTGGGATTCGTGGGCCTTTCGGCCCTGCGGCGGCGGTGCAAGCTGCCCATCCACGGGCACCGCAACGGCTGGGGCATGCTCAATCGCTGCGAGCTGCTGGGCGTGGAGTTCACCGCGTATCAGAAGCTCTGGCGGCTGGTGGGGATCGACCAGATCCACGTCAACGGGCTGCGGAACAAGTTCAGCGAGTCCGATGAGTCGGTGGTGAAGTCCATCAAGGCGTGCCTGACGCCGCTGTTCGGCGGAAATCAGGCGATGCCCGTGGTCGGTTCGGGCCAATGGGCGGGCCAGGCGGACGAGACCTACCGCCGCACCGGCACGACCGACCTGCTGGTCCTAGCGGGCGGGGGCATCGTGGGCCACCCGGCCGGGCCGGCGGCGGGCGTGCGGGCGCTCCAGCAGGCCTGGCAGGCGGCCGTGGAGGGTGTGGCGATGGAGGACTACGCCCGCACGCACCAAGAACTCCGCCAGGCGATCGAGAAGTTCTCGCGCGCCTCGCACATGCAGGGCAGGAGCGGATAGTGGCTGCGAAGTTGCTGATGAGCTTCTACGGCGACGACTTCACCGGCGCCACCGACGCCATGGAGTCGCTGGCCCGGGCGGGCGTGCGGACGGTGCTGTTCGTCGCCCCGCCGACCCCCGAGCAACTGGGCCGCTACACCGGCCTTGGGGCGGTGGGCGTGGCCGGTCTGACGCGCTCGCTGCCGACCGAGCAGATGGAGGCGGTTCTCGCCCCGGCGCTGGCCGCCCTGGGCAAACTGGGTGCCCCGATCGTCCACTACAAGGTCTGCTCCACGTTCGATTCCTCCCCCGCGATCGGCAGCATCGGCAAGGCGATCGACGTGGGGGCCGCCGTCTTTGGGGCGCGATGTGTGCCCGTGCTGGGCGGCGCCCCGGGGCTAGGACGGTATTGCGTGTTCGGCAACCTCTTTGCCCGCAGCGGGCCGGAGTCCGCCCCGTTCCGCCTGGACCGCCACCCTTCGATGAGCCGCCATCCCATCACGCCGATGGACGAGGCCGACCTCCGCCTGCTCCTGGCCCGCCAGACGTCCAAACGCTTCGGCCTGGTGGATGTCCTTCAACTGACCGCCGACGCCGGCGATGCCGACGCGCACCTCGAGAAGCTGATCGCCGACGGCGCCGAGGTGGTGCTCATCGACGTGCTCTCCGACAGCCAGCTCCAGGCGGCCGGGCGGCTGCTCACGGCGTGCGCCGCGCGCGAGCGGGCCGGCGGGCGGACGCTGTTTGTCGTGGGGCCTTCGGGCGTGGAGGCGGCGTTGGCCACCTGGTGGCGGCAGGCCGGGGTGGCTGAGCCGGCCACGCCGTTCGCCAAGCTCGGGCCGGCGGGGCCCTTGCTGGTGCTGTCGGGCAGTTGCTCGCCCGTGACGGCGCGGCAGATCGCCTGGGCGCTCGAGCATGACTTCGCGGAGGTGCCGCTGGACGCGGTCGCCCTGGCCGAGGGTCGCACCGCCGACGCCGTCGAGGGCGCCGCCACCGTGGCCACGATCCGGTTGCTGGGCGAAGGCCGCAGCGTTGTCATCCACACCGGCCGCAGCGGCGAGGACCCCGCCGGCGGGCCGGTCGCGGCGGCCCTGCGGGCGCGGGGCTACGACGCGATGGGCATGCGCACGCGAAGCGCTGAGATCTTCGGCCGGGCGCTGGGGCGGATCCTCCGCGCGGCGGCTCGGGCGTCGAAGGTCAAGCGGGTGGTCGTGGCGGGCGGCGACACGGCCGGGCATATTGCCCGCGAGGTCGGCATCGAGTCCCTGGAGATGATCGGGGAGCTGGCGCCTGGGGCGCCGCTGTGCCGCGTCTACGCGCCCAACTCCCCGGCCGACGGACTGGAGATCACGTTCAAGGGTGGGCAGATCGGCACGGTCGACTTCCTGGGCCTGGCTGCCGTGGGGCGCGGCGAGCTGCTGAAGACCTCCAAGCCCCCGACGCGGCCGGGGGCGGCGGCAAACCGACGACAGGCGGGCGGGAGAAACAAACGATGAGCCGACAGGTCGCGCTGATCCACACCTCGGCGATGATGGTTCCTCCATTCAAGGCACTGGCCGAGGAGATGCTGGCCGGGGTGGGTGTGTTCCACGTGGTCGATGAGAGCCTGCTGCGGGACATCATCCGCGACGGGCGACTGCTGCCGCCGACGGCGCGGCGCCTGGTGGGCCACGTGATCGCCGCCGCCGAAGCAGGGGCCGACGCGGTGATGGTTACATGCTCCTCGGTGGGCGCGGCGGTGGAGCTGAGCCGGGCGCTGGTGACCGTGCCGGTGCTCCGGGTGGATGAGCCGATGGCGGCCAAGGCTGTCGCCAGCGGTGAGCGCATCGGCGTGGTCGCGACGCTGCCCTCGACGCTGGCGCCCACGGCGGAGCTGATCCGCCGCCTGGCGCGTGAGGCGGGCAAGAAGGTCCAGGTGACCGACCGCCTGTGCGAGGGCGCGTTTGCGGCGATCCTGGCCGGCGACACCGCCACCCACGACGCCAAGGTCGCCGCCGCGCTGGGTGAGCTGAGCAGGGCCTGCGACCTGATCGTCCTCGCCCAGGCGTCGATGGCCCGCGTGGCTGAGGCGCTGCCGGCGGCCCAGCGGCGCGTGCCGATCCTGTCCAGCCCGCGCCTGGCCGTGGAGAAACTGGCCGAGGTAGTCAAGTCACTGTGAGGGCGCCGTAGCTGGCGGCGCCAGGGAGTGTTGCGCATGACTGTCGCCCAAGGCCGAAGCAGTCCGCACGCTAAGCTCACCCTGGTCGGCATGGCCGACGTGCGCTGGACGGGGGGCTTCTGGGCCGACCGCTGGGCGTGCTGCCGCGACGTGATGGTCCCCAACATGTGGCGGCTGATCAGCGATCCGCAGATCAGCCACATCTGGGAGAACTTCCTGGTCGCGGCGGGGATCCAGGAAGGTCGCTTCCGCGGCCCGCGGTGGCAGGACGGGGACCTGTACAAGTGGCGGGAGGCCGCCGCGTGGGTCTACGGCCTGGCCCGCGACGCGGAGCTGGACGCGCGGCTGGACGAGGTGATCGCGATGATCGCCCGCGTCCAGCGGCCCGTTGGCTACATCCACACGCCCGTCATCATCGCGCACGACCGGCTGGGCCAGGACGCCGCGCCCTTCCACGATCGCATGGACTTCGAGATGTACAACATGGGCCACCTGATGACGGCCGCCTGCGCGCACCACGAGGCCACGGGCAAGCGGGCGCTGCTGGACGTGGCGGAAAAAGCCGCGGTCTTTCTGGCTGAGACCTTCCGCGCGCCCACGGCGGAGCTGGCCCGCAATGCCGTGTGCCCCTCGCACTACATGGGCCTGGCGGACCTGTACCGCACGACGGGCAAGCGCGAGTACCTGGAGCTGGCGGTCAAGCTTCTGGAGATGCGGGCGCTCGTGCAGGGCGGCGGGGATGACAACCAGGACCGCATCCCGTTCCGCCAGCAGACGGTCGCCCTCGGCCACGCGGTGCGGGCCAACTACCTGTTGGCCGGCGTGGCCGACGTGTTCAGCGAGACGGGCGATCCGACGCTGCTGGGGCCGCTGGAGGCCGTCTGGCGGAGCGTGGTCTTCCACAAGATGCACATCACCGGCGGCTGCGGGGCCCTGTACGACGGCGCCAGCCACGACGGCGCCAAGGACCAGGCGGTCATCACCCGCGTGCACCAGGCCTACGGGCGCGAGTATCAACTGCCCAACCTCACCGCCCACAACGAGACGTGCGCGAACATCGGGCAGGCGTTGTGGAACTGGCGGATGCTGCGGCTGACCGGTGAGGCGCGCTTCGCCGACGTCCTAGAGCGGGTGCTGTACAACAGCATGCTCTCGGGCATCAGCCTGGACGGCAAGCGGTTCTTCTATACCAACGCCCTGAGGCGCGTCGCCCAGATGCCCTTCGAGCTGCGCTGGTCGCGGACCCGCGAGCCGTTCCTTTCGTGCTTCTGCTGCCCGCCCAACGTGGTCCGCATGATCGCCCAGAGCGGCCGGTGGGCCTACAGCACCTCACCGGACGGCCTGTGGGTGCACCTGTACGGCGGCAACGTGCTGGCGACCCAGCTCCCGGATGGCTCGGCCGTGACGCTGACCCAGCAGAGCGACTATCCCTGGGACGGTGCGGTCAAGATCACCATCGAAGCCGGTCCCAAGAGGGCGTTTGGCCTGATGCTGCGGATTCCCGGCTGGGCCGAGTCGGCGAGCGTCAAGGTCAACGGCCGCCAGGTGGACCAGAAGATCGCAGTGGGGGAGTATCTGCGGCTGGAGCGGACCTGGTCGGCGGGTGACGTCGTGGCGCTGGACCTGCCGATGCCCGCGCGGCTCATCGAGGCCCACCCGCTGGCGGAGGAGACGCGCAACCAGGTGGCCGTGATGCGCGGGCCGGTGGTCTACTGCCTGGAGTCGGTGGACCTGCCGGCCGGGGTGCGGGTAGACGAGGTGGTCATTCCGCGCGACATCGCCCTGCGTCCGCAGCCGGCCGGAGACCTGGCCGGGTTGATGAAGGGGATCGTCGCCTTGGAAGGCCAGGCGATGGCGGCCGAGGCGGGGGACTGGTCCGGGGCGCTTTACCGGCCGGTGCGCCAGAGGCAATTGCGGCCTGTTCCCATCCGGCTGGTGCCGTACTTCGCCTGGGACAACCGCGGGATGGGTGAGATGGCCGTCTGGCTGCCGGCTAGCTGATGGGGAAGCTCTCGATGGCTTCGTCGCTGCCGATGATGACCAGGATGTCGCCCTTCTCGATCACCGTGTCGGCCATGGGTACGGAGATGACGACCTGGCGGTTCTTGGTCGCCCCGTCGGCGTCGGTTTCCTCGGCGGTGCGGCGGATGGCGACGACGTTGACCTCGTACTTCTGGCGGACGGCCAGCTCCCCGAGCGTCTTGCCGAAGAAGCTCTCCGGGGCGGCGGCCTGGGCGAGGCTGTAGCCCTCGGCCAGCTCGATGCGGGACATGATGGTCGGGGAGAGCAAGCGGCTGCACCAGCGCTCGGCCGACTCGCGCTCCGGGTTGACGATGTCGTCGGCCCCGATGCGCGACAGGATGCGCGCGCGGATGCCGCTGGTCGCGCGGCTGAGCACGCGCGGCACGCCGATTTGCTTGAGGATGGCGGTGGTCAGCGCGGCGTTCTCGAAGTCCGTGCCGATGCCCACGACGGCCACGTTCACCTTGTCCACGCCCTGGGCGCGGAGGGCCTGCTCGTCGGTGGTGTCGATGCAGACGGCCAGGGCCACGCTGTCGCGGATGTCCTCCACCAGATCGCGCTCGCGGTCGATGGCCAGCACGTCCGCCCCGGCCTCGGCGAGCAACCGGGCCAGACGCATGCCGAACCGTCCCAGTCCGATGACTGCGAAGCTTTCCATAGGTCACCCAATCACGACGTTCTCTCTGGGATAGGCGTATTCCACGTGCCGCACCCTGGTAGTAAGCGCCAGCAACACGGTCAGCGGGCCGATGCGCCCGACGAACATGCCCGCTATGATGACGATCTTGCCGAACAGGTTCAAGCTCCCGGTCACACCGGTCGACAGCCCCACCGTGCCGCAGGCGCTACAGGCCTCGAAGAACAAGTCGATGAAGCTGAACCCCGTTCGCATCGCGGCGCACAACAGCAGCGTGATCATGGTCACCCACGTCAGGTACAGCACGGCCAGGGTGACCACCTTGCGCAGGATCTCCGCGGGTAGGCTGCGGTGGAACACCTCCACCTCCTCCCGGCGCAGCAGCACGCAGCCGACCGTGATCAGTAGCAAGGCGAAGGTAATCGTCTTCATGCCGCCGGCGGTGCCCGCGGGACTGCCGCCGATGATCATCAGCCCGCACAACCAGGCCTTGCCCCCGTCGGACAGCTCCCCCGGGTCGATGGTATTGAACCCGGCCGTGCGCGAGCTGATCGACTGGAACACCGCGTGGGGCACGCGCTGCGCCAGAGCCATCCGCGGCCAGTCCCGGCGGATGCGGGTCTCGTCGTTGTACAGGGGCGTTCGGCCGATCGCGCCGTAGCGGCTCGTGTCGGTGGGCGGCTCCAGCAGCAGCAGCCCGGCGGCCCCGCCGAGGATCAGGATCATCGTGGCCGTCAGGACGATCCGCGAGTGCAGGGACAGGCCCGGCCGGGGCGCCCCCAGCACCGGGCGCCCGCGCCCCGCGGTCAGACGGGCCACCGCGCGGACCACCGCGGCCCGGACGTAACCGGCACAGTCGTACAGGACGGGAAAACCCAATCCCCCCAGCACAATCAGCGGGGCGATCACGCCCAGGACCTGCCAGTGATCGCGCAGGGCCTTGTCCCAGCCGGCGCGCAGGCCCTCCATGAGATTCTGGTCGTAAATGCTCAATCCCGCATTGCAGAAGGCCGAGACGCTGTGAAACACGCTCGCCCACAGGGGCGGGACGACTGTGGCGCCGGTGGCCTGTTGCTGGACCGCCACCGCCGCAAACATCGGATAGGCCAGCACCGCGCCCAGGGCCTCGACGGCGAACGTGCTGATGACGATAAACGCCGCCAACCGGCCCAGCCCACCGATCCGATCCGCCGAGACCATCTGCCCCAGCGCCGTGGAGGTCCGCAGCGAGAACGTCTTGCCCACCAGCACCGCCAGCATCGTCCCGAAGACGATGATCCCCAGCCCGCCGAGCTGGATGAGGGTCACGATCACCGCCTGCCCGAAGAAGGTGAAGCCCGTGCCCGTGGGCCGCACGACCAGGCCCGTGACGCAGCAGGCGCTGGTGGCGGTGAACAGGGCGTCGTGGAACAGGATGGGTTTGCCCGGGGGGGTCGCGGCCGGGAGCATCAGCATCCCCGCCCCGGCCAGGCACAGGAACGCGAAACTCCCGATCAGCAACCAACTGGGGTGGATGCCGCTGCCGGCGAATCGCAGGTTCATCACCGCCCCGTGGACGATGAGGGTCACGAGGATGTACCCCTGCGTCACCAGGACGTAGAACGCCCCGGCGGACACGACCGTCACGCGCAGGCGGAAGCTGAGGGCGATCACCGCACCGGCCAGGGCCATCAGGGCGAAGTCGATCCAGTTCTCGCGCAGGTGCCGGCGGCGGTTGATGGCCAGCGCCAGCCGCAGCAGCCGGTCGGCGATGAAGATGGCCACGACCGTCGCATCGACGATGTGCAAGGCGTGGCGCTGGGCGGAGGTGAGGCGGAAGCCGCCGTACTCAATCAGCAGCGCCGCCACGGCCGCCAGGGCCGTCAGCGCCAGCAGGACGTCCAGAACGACCACCGCCCAAGGCAGGCGGGCGGCGGCCTGTGATCTGCGGCCTCGATGGTTCATAGCCGCTAAGGGCTTCTGTCTCGGCCCTTAGCCCTTTTTGTCCTTGTACACCTGCTTGGGGTCGAAGACCTGTTGGGCGACGATCTTCCAGTCGCTCCCCTCGGTTAGGCGGCGGTAGAAGCATGAGCGGTAGCCTTCGTGGCAGGCCCCGCCGACCTGGTCGACCTCGATGACCACGCAGTCCTTGTCGCAGTCGGTGTAGATGGCCTTGACCTGCTGGACGTGGCCGGATTGCTGGCCCTTCATCCAGCGCTGCCGGCGGGTGCGGGACCAGAAGTGCGTCTTGCCGGTGCGGATCGTCTCCCGCAGGGCCTGGTCGTCCATGTGCGCGACCATCAGCACGTCCTTGGTGGTCGCGTCCACGATGACGGCCGTCAGCAGGCCTTGATCGTCGTACTTCATGCCCTTGAGGGTCTGGTCCAAACCGCTCACGTCCGTCTCCTGACGGCTGCCTCGCCCCGTCGCGCCAAGGCTCCGGAGGACGCGTTCACAGCTCGCGATTCAGTCTCCGCAAGGACTCAGCGGGCGACGGGTCTGCCCAGGATGGCCTGGAGCTTCTTGAGCTTGTCTTTCAGGGTCTTCTCGTCGCGGGCCTCCACGTTGAGGCGCAGCAGCGGCTCGGTGTTGCTGGGGCGGACGTTGCACCACCAGCTTTCGTACTGCACGGTCACGCCGTCCAGGTCGTCGATCTCGGCGTCGCTGAAGGCCTGGGCGACGTCCTGCATCTTGGCGGCCTTGTCGGTCACGGAGAAGTTGATCTCACCGCTCTGGCAATAGCGCCGCAGCGGGGCGACGAGCTGGCTGAAGGACCGCTCGTGCTGGGCGATCACGCTCAGGGCCGAGGCAAACGCGATCGCGCCGCTATCGCAGTTGAAGTTGTCCCGGAAGTAGAAGTGCCCGCTCAGCTCGCCGCCGAAGATGCCGTGCCCGTCCGCCAGGGACTTCTTGATGAACGCGTGGCCCACGCGCTCCCGCCGGGGCACGCCGCCGACGGCGCGGATCTCCTCGGCCACCACGCGCGAGCTCCGCAGGTCGTAGACCACCGTCGACCCGGGGTTCTCGCGCAGGAAGTATTTGGCCAGCAGGGCCGTCATCAGGTCGCCGGGGACGGTCTGGCTGTGCTCGTCCACGAAGACGCACCGGTCGGCGTCCCCGTCCATGCAGACGACCAAATCGGCCCGGTGGCGCTTCACGGCTGTCTTGAGTTGGCGGAGGTTGGCCTCCACCAGCGGGTTGGGCTCGTGGACGAAGCCCTGGCCGATCTCGAAGTTCAACGGGATGATCTTCACGTCGGCGTCCCCGAAGACCTGCGGGATCATCTTGCCGCCCATTCCGTTGGAGGCGTCCACGACCACCTTCAGCCGCCGCGGGGTGCGGAGGAACCGCAGCACGTGCTTGCGGTAGGGTTCCCACAGGTCCACCTGGCTGGCCGGGGCGACCGAGGCCTCCACCGGCATGCGGCGGACGGCCATGGCGATCCGCTGGATCTCCTTGAGGCCCGTGTCGACCCCGACGGGCCGAGCCTTGGCCCCGGAGACCTTGAACCCGTTGTACTGGATCGGATTGTGCGACGCGGTCACCTGGATGCCGCCGCAGGTGCCCAGGTGGTTGACGGCGAAGTACACCATCGGCGTGTCGCACAGGCCGATGTTCGAGCACCCGGCGCCGCTGGAGGTGATGCCCTCGATCGCAGCCTGGGCCAGGCTCTCGCTGCTGGGGCGCATGTCGCGCCCGATGACCAGCCGGTTGCTGGACGCCTGGCCACGCTCGTAGCCGCTCAGCAGGCTGCGGAGAAACTGCCCGCAGGCGTGGCCCACCTTCCAGGCGAGGTCCTCGTCGATCTCCTTGGGATAGACCCCGCGTACGTCGTAGGCTTTGAAGACCTTGTCCAGATCGTCCATGCGGTCGTTCCTGCCGTGGCTAGAGGTGGGCCGATTATTGGCCAAGGCCTGGTGAAATGCAAACCCAAATGCCCCCGCCCGCCTCTGGTGGTGGCGATGCAGGTGGGCGTCTCAGGCCGCGTCGGTCAGAAGAACCGCAGCCAGGACCGCCAGCCCCTCGCCCCGGCCGATGGCGCCCATCTGCTCGGCGGTCTTGGCCTTGATCGAGACGCACTTGGCTGGCACGGCCAGCAGCTCGGCGATCCGCGCGGCCATGGCGTCCTTGTGGGGCGACAGCCGCGGGCGCTCGGTCACGACCGTGACGTCGCAGTTGACCACGCGCATCGTGCGCTCCCGCGCCAGGCGGATCGCCTCGGCCAGGAAGACTCGGCTGTCGGCCCCGGCCCAGCGGGGGTCGGTGTCGGGGAAATGCTCGCCGATGTCCCCGGCCGCCAGGGCGCCCAGGATCGCGTCGGTGAGGGCGTGCAGGACCGCGTCGCCGTCACTGTGCCCCGCCAGGCCCTGCTCGCCGGCGATCCGCACCCCGCCCAACACCAGCGCCCTGCCGGGGGCAAAGCGGTGACTATCGAAACCCAGCCCGATGCGTTGCATGCCCTCAGACTATCGACGGGGCGGCACCGCAGCAAGGGGATGGCGCCCGCGCCCAAGGACGCCGGAGCGCGAAAGGCAATAGGCAAAAGGCAACAGGCAAAAGACGAAAAGTGTAGCCCCGGCAGTTCAAGTCGGGATCATTCTCCGCCTGGACTGACCTGCGGCAGGGCGGGGGAGGCCACCCCGGCGGGCTTGAGGAACAGGTAATACAATCGGCCTTGCTGCTGCGTGTAGCCGGCGACCGCACCGGCCTCCGCACCGATGCCCATATAGATGTCGCACCGCCCGGCCGCCCGGATCGCCCCGCCGGTGTCCTGGTCCAGCGCAAAGCCGCTGTAGGGGGTCTGGCGGACCGACCCGTAATAGGGTTCGGGCAGGCTCGTCTCCACCAGCGCCAGGGCCCCCCGGGGGAAGACGGCCTTATCGGTGGCGATCGTCCGCATCGGCGTCACGGGCTCGTTCAGGCTGCCGCGCGGGGCGCCCTCGTTGAAGGCGAAGAACACGTACCGGGGATTGCGCCAGATGTATTCGTAGATCTCCTGCGGGTTGGCGCGGAAGTGCTCGATCATCCTCTGGAGGCTCAGCTCCTCCTGGGTGATCTTCCCGTCGCGGACCAGCAGCTTGCCGACGCTGACGTAGTCCTGCCCGTTGTTGGCGGCGTAGCCGATGGTGACCAGGCTCCCGTCGCCCAGACGCAGGCGGGCCGAGCCCTGCACGTGAGCGATGTAGGCCTCGAACGGATCCGCCAGGTACGCCAGCTCCGTCCCGGTGAGCATCCCCGACTGCTCCAAGTCTCGCCGGCTGGGGCACCGGGCGATTCTGCCGTCCGCGCCGCGCAGGCCCAGCACCGTCCCGTAGGCGGTTTTGACCAGGCTGGCCGGCTCGGCATACAGCGGGTAGCAGAAGTGCTCCGTGCGCGTCAGGGAGCCTTCGAAGATCGGCGTGTAGTAGCCGGTGAACCACACCGCGCCGCTGCCGTCCCAGCCGATGGAGGTGTAGACGTCGAACCGCTCGCGGATGGCGACGTCGAGCTGCTTGGCCGACAGGCCCGCCTCCAGCAACCCCGCAAAGGTCTTCAAGCCGGCGACAGCGCGCTCCTGGGTGATGTCGCCGTAGGGGTAGTACGCCCGGCTGGAGGGCTTGGCCAGGTAATCCAGGCTGTTGGCGATGGCTTCTTTCAGGTCCTTGGTGTTGCGGCAGGCGGCGGTGAAGTCGGGCAGTTCCGCCGGGTCGGTGATCTTGCGCAGGGCCAGCTCCCCAGGCGGCAGGGGGCGGTCGTACTCCGGCGGCGGGCCGGGGATCTCCTCCATGATCGTGCCGATGGGTTTAGGCCGGCAGCCTTCAAGCCCCACGGCTGAAAGGGCCAGCATGACGGCCACGGCGGTGCAGCGTCTCAGTGCGGCGGGCCTCCCATCACGGGATCGAGACTGTGGACCCGGCGACATTGTCCGCGCCTTGGTGGCGCGATGCAAGGGCGCGGCCTTTGCGCGGCGCCCCGCGGTCAAAGAGCAACGTCGGCAGTGAGGCCAGCAACCCGCGCGGGCGGTAGAGGCTCTCGACCTCGCCGCGGCAGTTGTACCAGCAGCCGACGCAGGCGTTGCCGCGCGACGCCTGGCGCAATCGCGCCAGGATGGTCGGCACGTCGTCGCGGGCGAGGTTGGCCACGGGGCGGTCCTTGTGCTCCACGCAGATGGCGACGTCGCCGGTGGAGTCGATGTTGAAGAATGCCCGCCCGGCCCGGCAGCCGCCGACCCCGCCGGTGAGGTACTGGTCGAACTGCGCGAGGTATCGCGGGTTGGACAGGAAGTTGCGGAACCGCCGGTGCAGGTCCAGCAGCCGCGGCGACACGGCCCCGTTGCCGTGGACGTACGTGCGGCTGCCGGTCTTGAGGTGCCCGTAGGGCTGGACCATGAAGTACGCCTCCCGCCGGGCCGCCTGGTCCAGCAGCTCCTCCAGGTCGTCGGCGTTGTCGTCCATGAGCACGGCGATGACGTTCACGCGCTGGTAGGCGTGCACGCGGGAGGCGCTCAGCAGCTCCACGGCCCGCCAGGCCCGCTCCCAGGCGCCGGCCCTGCCGCGGCGGGCGTCGTGCGGCTGCGGGCGGGCGTAGTCGATGCTCACCGACACGCCCCAGGTGTCCGCCCGCATCAGCTCGCGCGCCAGGGCCGGCGTGACGAGCCAGCCGTTGGTCGTCACGAACGGGAAGTGATACGCCCCGACCGCGCGGACGATGTCGCAGATGTCGCGGCGCAGCAGCGGCTCACCGCCAGCTAGGCTGACCAGCAGCGTCCTCAGGCGGGCGAGCTTGGCCGAGCCGGTGGCGTAGTCGGCCACGGTGGGCTCGGTCGCCCGGCCGAGCGGGTCGTTCCAATAGTGACAGAAGCGGCAGCGGAAGTTGCAGCGGTAGGTCACCTGCCAGGCGCACCACAGCGGATGCCCTGCCGCCCAGGTGCGAAACAAACGCCACTTTTTCTCTGTGGGACGCAGCACCGGTACCGGGGCGTATCATAGCAGGTCTCCGCGGTCCCATGCCAAGGGTCATGCAGGCGGGCGGGGGCAGTGACTTTGGCCAGGGGCCGGCCACGGGGCACTGGCCGCAGCAGCAAGGCGCTGGTAAGATACGCACGTACCGGCCATTGGTGCGATGAGGCCGCCGCCGCGGCCCCGGCCGGGTGCGAAGCGTGAACCATGGGCAAAGCGACGTACGACGTGTGCATCGTGGGAGGGCTGGGGCACGTGGGGCTGCCCCTGGGGATCTCGCTCGCTAGCGAAGGCAAGAAGGTCGTGCTCTACGACCTCAACCGCCAGGCCGCCCAGACCGTCCTGCGCGGGCGGATGCCGTTTTTGGAGAGGAACGCCGCCCCGGCCCTGCGGCGGGTGCTGGGCAAGCGGCTGTTCGTGTCCACCGACCGCCGCAGTGTGGCGGCCAGCCACTTCGTGGTCATCGTCATCGGCACGCCGGTCGATGAGCACCTGAACCCCAGCTTCGGCGTGTTCCGCCGCTTGCTGGACGGCCTCTGCGATCAGCTCCACGACGGCCAGCACCTGATCCTCCGCAGCACCGTCTACCCCGGCACGACGGCCAAGGTCCGCGACTACCTGGCCTCCAAGGGCAAGAGGCCGCGGCTGAGCTTCTGTCCCGAGCGGATTGCCCAGGGCCATGCGATGGAGGAGCTGCGGGCGCTGCCGCAGATCGTCGGCAGCGACGACCCCAAGGCCGCCAAGGAAGCGGCGGGACTGTTCTCGCTGCTGACGCGCGACATCGTCATGCTCAGCCCGGTGGAGGCCGAGCTGGGCAAGATCTTCACCAACACGTGGCGGTACATCCAGTTCGCCATCGCCAACCAGTTCTTTCTGATTGCCAGCGAGCTGGGGCTGGACTTCTATCGCATCTACGACGCCATCACGCACAAGTACGGCCGCGCCGCCCAGTTCCCCCGCGCGGGATTCGCCGCCGGTCCCTGCCTGTTCAAGGACACGATGCAGTTGGCGGCCCACTCCAACAACAGCTTCTTCCTGGGCCACGCGGCCATGCTGATCAACGAGGGCCTGCCCAACCACATCGTGGCCACGCTCAAGCGCCGCTGCGGCCTGAAGGGCAAGACCGTCGGCATCCTGGGCATGGCCTTCAAGGCCGACAGCGATGACAAGCGCCAGTCCCTGGCCTACAAGCTCCGCAAGCTGCTGGAGCTGGAGGCCAAGCGGATCCTGTGCACCGACGCGTACATTCGCGAGGACGGCTTTGTTTCTCCGAAGGAGCTGATCGCCCGCAGCGATGTCATCGTGGTGGCCGCCCCGCACCAGCGGTACCGGTCGCTGAAGATTCCTCGAACGAAGGTGCTGGTGGACGTGTGGAACTTCTACGGCAGGGGAGGGCGGTTCTAGGATGAAGATCCTGGTCACCGGTTCGGCGGGGTTCATTGCGGGGTACCTGGTGGAGGAGCTGCTGGAGTGCGGCCACGAAGTGGTCGGCATCGACAACTTCTCCAAGTACGGCCCGACCCAGAAGCAGGTTGACGGCCACGAGCGATACACGTTCGTCCAGGGCGACTGCAAGGACGTGGCGCTGCTGAAGCGGCTGATCGGCGACTGCGACCAGGTGGTTGCGGCCGCGGCCCTCATCGGCGGCATCTCGATGTTCCACGCCTTTGCCTACGACTTGCTCGCCGAGAACGAGCGGATCCTGGCGGCGACGTTCGACGCGGCCCTGGGGGCGTTTCGCGAAAAAAAGCTCCAGAAGATCAACGTGCTGTCTAGCTCGATGGTCTTCGAGAACACCGACCGCTACCCCACCCCAGAAGGGGAACAGCTCCGCTGCCCGCCGCCCAGCTCGACCTACGGTTTCCAGAAGCTCTCCAGCGAGTACTTCGCCAAGGGCGCCTGGGAGCAGTACCGTCTGCCGTACACCGTCATCCGGCCGTTCAACTGCATCGGCGTGGGCGAGAAGCGCGCCCTGTGCGACAAGGAGATCTTCTCCGGCAACGTCCGCCTGGCCATGAGCCACGTGGTGCCGGACCTGGTCCAGAAGGTGCTCAAGGGCCAGGACCCCCTGCACATCCTGGGCGAGGGCAGCCAGGTGCGGCACTACACCTACGGCGGCGACGTGGCGCGCGGGATCCGTCTGTGCGTCGAGAGCACCCGGGCGGTCAACGAGGACTTCAACATCTCCACGGCGCGCTCCACGACGGTGCTGGAGCTGGCGAAACTGATCTGGCGCAAGGTCAAGGGCGACGCGCCCTTCCGCCACGTGTCGGACCCGCCGTTCCCCTACGACGTGCAGCGGCGCGTCCCCAGCGTCGAAAAGGCTAAGCGCGTGCTGGGCTTCGAGGCCACCACATCGCTGGAGGAGGCCCTCGATGAGATCATTCCCTGGGTGGCCAAGCAACTGGAGATCGGCGGCATCTGACTGCCCGGTGCCGCCGCCCCGCCCGGGAGACCGCGGAGGCAGGCCATGACCAAGCGGCGTGCAAGGCGCACATCGAAGCCGCCCTCCACCGCCCGGCGCGCCAAGGGGCAGGCCGTCAGGTACTCCGTGGTG
>JALHTV010000247.1 GCA_022866005.1 Phycisphaerae bacterium | reverse complement strand
GCTTGCGGCGAAGGAGGGCCAACCCGCCCAGGGCCAACAGCGACAGCATTCCTGGTTCAGGGATGGGGGCAAGGATGCCGTGTAACAGAACGACCCCATTGTCATTGATGGCATCGGGCCAGTACCGGTAGTAATAGCCAGCAGGAGGGTCTGGAGCCGGAATCTGGCTCATCCCCGAGGCGCTGTCCCAAATGAATGCACGCGCGTGGACTTCCCATTCGTCCCCGACCCAACCCACCACCTGGGCATTCTCATTGATCCCGTTAGCATGGCCCGTGGACTCCACGCCCCCGAGAGTCCCCAAGTCAAGCGGGGGGGACGTTGGAGTTTCCCAGAGGCACGCGTGCGCCTCGCCCCCAACACCGAAATAGCCCACAGACTGCCCAAGGTTGTTAATGTCGAAGGCCTCGTTGCGCCATTGATAGTCATAATTCCCCAGTTCGCGCATGCCGTTGGGATCGTTGTGATCCCAAATGAACGGAAAGCAGATGGACCAATTGTCCGTTCCGCTCACTCCTACGACTTGGGCGCTGTCGTTTATCCCAATCGCGTGATTATAGTAGCTATCCAGGCAGCCTAAATCGTGCACAGTCCCGTCCCTATCCCACAAGCAAGCGCGCTCTTTACCGGAGGACAACAAAGACGCCCCCGTTATCTGCCCGCTGCTATTGATGTCGCGCGCGATACCCTTGTGTCCCCCTAGGTCGGGCAACTGATGCATGCCAGTACTAGGGTCCCAAAGCCAGGGGGTTCCAATGGTCGTATTTATGGCGCCGCCGACGATCTGTCCGGCGTCGTTGATCCCGTCAGCCCGTAACCCGATACCCAAGAATTGCAGACCACCTCCCTCGTACACGAAACCTTGTTGCGTACCTTCAGGTGTTGTCAGGTGTCCAACTATCTGATTTTTGTTGTTTAGATCACACGGGCCCAAGTCAGCCTGCCCCAACGTTCCCAGGTCGCAGATCCCTGTCTCGCTACTCCAAAGCCAAACGCGATCCCACTGGGCGTACGTGGGAGTCGACACCCCTAGCACGATCACCATCCAAATAACTGTCCTGAACGTTCTCATGGCTTGCTCCTTTCCTTCATGAGCTCCCTTTGTCCCATAGATGGTTTCCGACACCTTTGTCGAGGCCTTTAAATCATCTAAATCATTCTCTCTCCTATGTGTGCCCGGATGCGCTCCGAGGCCACGCACACAATAGGCCTGGAAGGGGAAGGCAAAACAAACCCTCCCTTCACCGCAGTCTCCCCCGGAAGTTTCCGAGGACTTGCTCAAAGCTTGCTCAAGGCTTCGATACCTACAACCGGAGCAGTCTTACCATCCACATCAACCCCCCCATAAGCCTCCGGGGGACATACGCCGATTAGCTGTATCTACAAATCTAAACACCCCTGAAAGAACAAATGGCAATCGTGGTGGGGCACTTGGCCGGGCGGCCTTTGAGGCAGATGCGAGTGAGCGAGAACGCTCCCTGCCTCCGACGTGGAACACCCCGCTGACAAACCCAAGCGGTGTCGAAGCGTAAAGTATCCTACCGCGCCCCGACCGGTTGCGCCAATCGAAATCCGGAGGGGAAGCACTGGAAATGCAAACTCCTCCCGACAACTCTGAGCTGCTGGCGGTAGGTTAATAAGGGAGATTTTTGGAGAAATCGCGTGATTCCCGCCCCGACTCGGTTAGCGAAAAGCCGGCCAACGAGAGTTGCGCGGTTTTTCTGTCTAACTGCGGCGCCTTCAAAGCTTAGGCCCGCCCCGAGCTTCTCGATAAGCGCTCTCTGTTCGGTAATGCTCTAGTAGGGGATTGCGAGCAACCCCCGGGGTTGCTCGCACTGCCCTTGAAACTGCGTCTCGAACCCTGGGCGGCGTAGCCCGAAGGGCGAAGACGGCTCTCGCGCTCTCTGTTTGACAACCCCGTTCCGGTTTACTCAAAAACTCTCACAGGCACGTGCAAGCAACCCTGAACCGGGAATCTCAAACTCGCCGCCCCTACCTCGTATGAGCACCCCCCAGTGGGTGAACAGAAACGGGCGGACCCGAAGGCCCGCCCGTTGTTAGTCTGCAATTGTTTTGAGGTCGCTTCCTCCGCCTCAGCAGCGTTCACCCTCCGTGGCGGCGCTTGTGGCGAAGGAGGGCCAACCCGCCCAAGGCCAGCAGGCTCATCGTCGCCGGCTCGGGGACGCAGACCGTGTCAACGATACCCTCGCTGATCAGCGATAGTGTGCCCCCTTCATACCCGGCCCAAATGCGAAAACTCTCGCTCAGTGGGTTCGGCTCAATCCGCCAATCCTCAACGAGGACCGACCAGCTCGGGTCGAGGACGACGACCGATCGCCCGACGAACGTACACGTCTCTCCAGCGCCGCCCGCGAGGTTCCCGATTATGGGAGGGGCATCATAGTGTATGCCCTCGTATATCACATTAGTGCTGTAGGTTACTTGGATGCGAAGGTCCTTATACGTCCCCGGCCCCGTGTTGTGAGTGTTAGGGATGTACAGGTGCATGTAGTCCGTCCCGACGGGGGTGTCCCACAGTTCCCATGCCCCGCCGGGGCCCGGTCCCGTGTTGGCCTTATAGGTAGCATCACCGCTTTCATTTTCTACGGACAAGACCGCATTACCATATGGATTGTCTGTAATTCCGCTGGTACCGTCGGGCAAAGAGTAACTGGGACCTGCCGTCAGAAAATCCCACTCCTGCGTTGTCGAACCAGGCTGACCCCGGTAGCTTGGCGGAGCGACGTCCTCCGCAATGGCCCCCTGCGGCAGACCAACCAGGCACAGCAGCCCCACAAGTGCCGAGGCAAATATAACGCGTCTGTTCATCGTGCGGCTCCCTTCGCTCTTGCTTTGTTTCATCCCGGCTGCGGTTCGGGCTATCAGGGCGCAGCGCTCAGCAGCACCAGAAAGCTGAACTTCCAACATTCGTCTGGGAACTTGCCCGGAACGGGCTAGGGCAGGAGGAACAAGTGAGCGATTTCTCGCCGCTGCCCTCACAGTAGAACCGGCGGCTCAGCCGGCTTCCCTCTCCGCCGTTTCCCGTGGCGGAGGTCGAAGCACCCAGTATGTTACCGCGCCCCCTCGCTGCACCAAGTGAAATCTGGAGAATCTTCGTTGACTGGTTGGATAAACCCACAGTCTGGTGGTTTGGGCATAGCGGTCCGTCCCCTAGCTAAGTACAACGCCTAATTGGGGATGGACACCAACGGTTTGGTCAGGAAAGTCCACCTCATCCCCCCGACAACTCCGAACCCTCCTTCGCCAAGGCTACGGAGGGCTACGGCGGGCGGGTCTGTCTCTGCTGGAAGCCCCGACAGGCTGCGATGTCCGGGGGGAGGTTAACAAGGGAGGCGCTGGTACGGAGGCAGACACCAGTAGACCCTGCAATGGCTTACTCTTAAAAGATAACAGGCGGGCCCGGAGGTCCGCCTGTTGATCGGTGGCTATCGTGAGTTGAGGTTACTTCCGCCGCCTCAGCAGCGTTCACCCTCCGTAACCACGCTTGTGGCGAAGGAGGGCCAACCCGCCCAGAACCAACAGGGACAAGGTGGCCGGCTCGGGCGTAATCACGAAGGCCAGGTCGATGCTCTGGCCGTAAAGCGGATGGCCGCTGGGATATGTTAACTCATACCACTGTCCTCCCGTCCGCCAGGTTGCATCGTCGTTCCAATGGTCTGCGGAAGTCTTCCACCCGAATATGGCACTAGGGTCACTGACGGTAGCTTGGACGGCAAGCCAGTAGACTATCGGATTATTCGGGTCGCCCTGCTGCATAAAGGCATTGGGCTCGGGGATCAGGAGATTGTACTGGTAGCAATTACTATCTCCCAATGGCATATATAGCGGTTGAGACGGGTCATACCAGCCTTCTTGTAAACCTGTCGCATAGAGGCGATATGTTGGAACGAGCGCATTACGCTCCCAGAGCTTCTGGTTCTCGTTGGGTTCACTGTGGTTAGAGGGATCAGCGGGGATATCGCCATAGATTCTAAGCGAAAACGTAAGGGCGCCTGCACCGCCAGTCGGGAGGATATCGTTCTTCCACGAACCCCAGATATGGATGTCGGTAATCCTATTCATGCTGGTACACAGGAAGTCATCTGCCAACCACCGGCTTTTGTCATATACATCCATGCCATTGGGCTCAAGGTCCGGCAACTGGACCCACTTATATGGATCGTTGGGGTCCCAATCCGCCCGCGCCAGCTGGCCTGCCAAGGCCAGAACAAATAATCCAATAATGATTGTTACAAAACTCTTCATTTTTCGCTCCTTAATTTTTCCCAGGACTTCGAACGTTACGTTCGCCTTTCGTCTCCGAAACACGAACACAAAACATAGATACAAAAGGGTTCACAATCTGGCCGGGCGGCCTTTAAGACAGGTGCGAGTGAGCGAGAACGCTCCCTGCCTCCGACGTGGGACTCCCCCGTTACACACTCAAACGGTGTCGAAGCGTGAAGTATCCTACCGCGCGCCCCCCAGTTGCGCCAAGTAAAATCTGGGGATTAGTGATAAGTGCTTGAGACACTGTGCCCTCCCCGACAACTCCGAACCCTCCTTCGCCCTTCGACATGCTCAGGGCTACGGACGGCTAGGCTGTCTTGGCTGGAAGCGCCGACGGGCTGCGCTGTCCGGCGGTAGGTTAACAAGGGAGGCGCCGGTTGGCCGGCTGACCTCCCATTAGCCAGGCACCAGACGGCGATGCAGCGGGGAAGGGAATGTCCTTCGACCACGCTCAGGACAGGTCGCTGAGGGTGCGTTTGGGAGGCTGACGCATGCACGCGACCGACGCGGACGAGATGACGCCCTCCTTCGACGCTGCTCAGGACAGGCAGCGGCGGCTGGAGGAGAAGGGCGAGATTCTGGCCGAGGGGTTCGGTCGGCTCCACCACCGCCCGGGGTAGGCCATCGAGTGAAGGCTTGAGGTCTGGCCAAGGCGAGACTCTGCGGGAGATCGGCACCGAAGGAGGTGCGAACAAGGAACGCCGCAAGAGGATGCCCTCAGATCAGAATCCGGCCGCCGGCGTCCACCTTCATCTGCGTAATCCCGGGGCACTTCCTCTCGGCTTCACGCAGGAGCTGGTCCTGATGCTCCACAACCTCCTGCACGACGCGCAGCTCCACCGACAGGATGTCCCGACTCGATACCAAGCCTTCCAGCTTGCCGCCCCGGATCACCGGCAAATGGCGAATCTTGTACTCGGACATGACCTGGCGTGCGCGCGCCAGAGAGGCAGTCGGCGAAATCGCGATGACCTTGGCGCTCATGATGTCGGACACTCGGACAGTGTCGGGATTGGCCGATTCGGCCACCACCTTGGAGACAATGTCCCGCTCCGTGACGATGCCTGCCACCCGGTCTCCAGGATGCATAACCACCAGACACCCGACCTTGCTGTTCCGCATGATTTCGGCCGCTTCACGAACGGGCCTGTCCGAACGAATCGTGAGCACCTCACCCTTGCTCAGCATGACGGTGCTGACCTGCGATGATTCCTGCATGTATCGCCTCCTGATGTCCGTGTTCTCATGCCCGAGAGGTTCGCCGCTTCTTGGGTCTAATCGGCTAGAAGCGACAGCGGGTGCAGAACTTTCAGTGCCGTTGTCACCGTGGGACGTCGCGGACGGCCGAAGGTGCGTCGGAGGCTCGTCTGGTTCCCCCCGAGCTTGCCGTTCGACTGGCTCACCGCCCGAGCACCGTCGAGGGGTCGAGGGGCGGACAAGTCGCCATGGGCGACTCGATGTCGCGAGATGACGCTCTAGCGGCAGTTGGAGGAAATGGCCGAGACGTTAGCCAGTGCGTTCCTGCGGCTGCGGGCCGGCGAGTTCAGCGCCGCCGGACCCGGGGAGCGAGGCAACAGCCCAGCCCACGACGCCCAGCCCCAGCCAAGGGCAAACGAGGGCAAACGAGGGGAGACGAGGGCAGACCGGGGGAGACTGGGACGGCCCGGGACAAAAGCCCCTGGCCTTTCGCCCCCCCAGCGGGTAGAGGTCACGGGCACCCAGGGAGAGGTGCCATGGACGACGCAGGTGACTGGGCTACCGTAGATCGCCCCGGCGAGCCGGCCCGACGCCTGGCCCGGCGCGTGCTGGTCACGTTCCTGTTCACGTTCACGGGCGCGCGGGTGCTGGTGTTCCTGATCATGTCCCGCGCGATCCCCGACCTCTACGTCCACCTGCGCGGCACCCACGTGCATCATCTGAACTTCGGGATCATCCTGCTGAGCGTCACCGGCGGGTGGCTGCTGATGCGCCGCCCCGCCGGCCGGGAGCTGCACTGGGCGGCGGTTCTTTACGGCGTCGGCCTGGGGCTGACGTTCGACGAGTTCGGCATGTGGTTCCACCTGGCCGGGAACTACTGGCAGCGGGCGAGCTTCGACGCCGTGATCGTGGTCGCGGCGATCCTGGCCCTGGCGGCCTTCGCCCCCTCGCTGAAGCGCCTGCGCCCGCGGCATTGGACGACGGCCGTGCTGCTGGCGATCGCCCTGGCGGTGTTCATCTACGGCCTGGTCGTCTCGTTCCGCTTTGCCGGCCGGCACGTCGGCCCGGCCATCCACCGCCTCGAACACTCCCCCCCACCGTGACGGGTCTGGCGATGCCAGTTAGCAGGCGCCCCCCCAGCCGAGAACATCATCCTTGACTCCCCGAAGGGGACAGGTACAATCCGCATCTATTGCGGGGGCATATCTTGGAAGTCGATGCGTTCCGCTTTCAGGGGTGCCCCAATCTCTGTCACGCCCTCGCGGATGGACGTCTGCGCGAGCGCGGGCTAGCTTGTGCCCTGTCACCTGTCGAGGGGGAAGGCGAGTTGGCGGTTACAGTAAGGGAGTAGTTGATCATGAGAGAAGATTGGATCGAGAGCGCGCTTACCATGCCGGGAAGAGTCACGTCTGCCTGCGCGGAGTTCCTATGCCAACATGTTGCTCATAATGAGTTCGTCGATCACATTTCTCGGACAGCAGGGTTCGCGGATGTCGCCGCATCAACTGTACTGAAGTTGAGCAGGACGCTTCGCCTTACGAAGCGCCCCAATGACCCGGAGGTTGAGGAAGAGAAAGGAGCATTTGCGCGGTGCATGCAGATCTTCGAACCATTACTCGCGGAGATGGTCTGGTGCAGAGGTGTCGACAACTTTCTCATCTATATCTCAAGACTACTTGGTCTGGTGTTCAGGACTAGGCCAGAGACCCTTCGGTCAGGGAAGACGGAATACCTGGACGTGGTGCTCAGCTTTGAGTCCATGGAAGCCCTGATCGACCATCTCGCCGAGAAGAGGGTCCACGATCTCGCATATGAAGGCCTCGCCTCCCTACAAGACACCCTGGAGAAGGAAATTGGATTCAGCCTCTTCACGAACGCGGAGCGATTGAAAAGGGCCATCGTCATTGTTGAAACCAGACACTTGATAGTGCACAACCGCGCCATAGTGAACGACCTATTCAGGAAGCGTACTGGTGCCGACTGGGCAAAACCCGGAGACAAAAACCAGGTCGGTCTCATCTGTGCTGGACGGTGTTTGCGTTTTCTCGCCGCCGCAGTCCTCGATATTGACGCCCGAGGCCAACAGAAGTTCTCACTCGAGTCAGTTGATCTGCAGGACAAATGCCAGGAATGCGTCACATCTGCAGACTCCAAGGTCTGTGCAAACCAGATATGGAGCCCGCATGGGGAAGCGAGGAGTCCGGAGGGGGTGTAACTCCTTGCAAGCGGAGTGCTCGCATCTAGAATCATGTGTTCACCAAAGGTGAACACCCTACGCATGGTGGAGGGGGCTTGCGCTGCGGGAGCCCACCGCTGATAGGTGGGTGGGACTGGGGAGCGACCCGAACCTATCCCAGCAAGTCGGCCTGTTGGGGGTAGAGGATCTTGCGGAGCTTGCGGAGGAGCCGGGCCGGGGAGGCAGCGGGTTATTGGGGCCGCGGGGCCGCGGGAAGGCTCTTGCCGCGGAACAGCAGCCAGAACACAGGACCCGCCAGGGCCGACAGGGCGGCCGGGACAAGGACCACGGCCACGTCACGGTCGAGGCGCAGACCCAATCCAAAGTGCAGGAACCCCTGAGCCCCGTCGCACACGATGGCGGCCCCCAGGGCGAACAGGCCCAGTCGAAGCGGCCCAACCCCCACCGGCCAGCGCCACACCGCCAGCGCAATCAGCACCACCATCCCCGCATCCACCGCCGCCAGGACGGCCATGTCATACCGCACCCACATGGCCGCGGCATCCAGCGACAGGTGCAGGAGCAGCGCCCCCAGCACCCCTGCCCAATAGTCGAACCGCCGCCGGTCCACCAGGGCGCCGAGGAACAAGGCCAGGCCGATCAGGCCGAAGTAAACGTGGGCCGGATGCAGGCGCAGCGAGTTGCCCGTCCCGTCGTCCAGGCGGTGGTAGATGACGTGGTCCAGGTCGAAGACGTTGGCCGACATGGCCAGGGCCGCCATGGCGACGAAGCTCACCGGCCGGCGGCGGGCAATCGCCACCGCCAGACCCAGAGACGACAGGACATGCCCGGCGCAGAACATGGTCCGATTCTACCCCCTGCGCGCGGCGAGGGGAATTCGCAGGGTGTGCTCCTCGATGCCGGCGGGATTGCCCGGCGCCAGGCGGCGCGGTGGAGGGTGCGGGGGCGCTAGCCGAGCAAGTCGGCCTGTTGGGGGTAGAGGATCTTGCGGAGCTTGCGCAGGGCGGCGAGTTCGATCTGGCGGACGCGTTCCTTGCTGACGCCCAGGCGCCGGCCGAGCTGGTCGAGGGTTTTGGAGTCCCCCGGCCGGTCCAGGCCGTAGTGCTGCACCAGGATGGATCGCTCCACCGGGGACAGTTGCGCCAGCACCACGTCGAGGCTCTCGCGGAGTTCCGGCAGGCGCAGCTCGTCGCCCTCATAGGCCCGCAGGCCCAGGGCGATGTCCAGCATCTCGTCCTGGCCGGTGCTGAAGCGGTCCAGCAGGTAGCGTTCGCGCGGCACGGAGCGGGCGAAGTTCCGCATGATGGCCCAGGAGGCGTAGGTGCTGAAGCGCGTCCCGCGGCTCGTGTCGAACTTCTCCACCGCGCGCATCAGCGTGAGGTTGCCGTCGCTGATCAGCTCGAAGAGGCTCTGCGCCCCGCCCAGGTGCTTCTTGGCGATGGCGACCACCAGGCGCAGGTTGGCGCGGATGAGCTGGTTCTTGGTGACGTTGGCCTGGATGAGCAGGGTCTCGACCTGCCTGACGGCGGCGGTGCGCACCTTGCGGAGGTCGATCCGGCGGCGCAGCCGGTCGGCCTTGCACTTGAGGTAGTTGTAGCGGCCGAACAGGCGCTTTTCGCTCTCGGCGTCCAGCAGCGGCACCTCGTAGAGCGATCGCAGGTACGGCGGCAGGTCGTCCGGCGGGCGCCCGGGATAGCCCGCGCGCCGGGCGGAGAGGGCCCTCTCGGCGGCGGCGGTGGCGTCCAACAGGAACAGCTCGTCGGCGTTGGGCAGGTCGAACTGGGGGTTGTAGACGTACTCGACCGGCTCGCGTAGCAGTCGCCGGGCCCGCATTGCGTTGACGATGCGGTAGATGCTGCCGCGGGTGCGGTGGTAGCGCTCGGCCAGGACCCCCGCCGGCACGCCGCGCAGGAAGCTGCGATAGATGACGGTCCGGTTCTCTTCGTCCACGGGGCCGGCCATCCGCGGGAAGATCGCCTCGCCGGGGTGCTCCAGGTCGTGCCGGCGGATGGTGTAGCGCACGGTCTCGACGGCTCGGCCGGTGCGGCGGGCGACGCGATGGGCTACCTCGCTGAGCGTGCACCGGGTGAAGGAGGCCATGCGCCGCGCGCGGCGGAGGACGTCGGTGCGCTCGGAGGGGGTCATCTGCGTGAAGCGCACCGAGCGCGGGATCATGCCCGCCCGGTGCTGCACGAACCACTGCACGGAGCTTTCCAGAAAGGCCACGCGCCTCTTGCCGTCGGCAAACACCAGCCGCCGGGTGGGCAGGCCGTAGCGGCGCCACCGCTGGATGGTCTTGGTGGACACGCTAAACCTGCGCGCCAGGTGAGGGATGTCGTAGACCGGTTGGAGGTAGTCGGCCGCGTGCAGCTCGAAGCGGTCGCACAGGTCCAGCATGAGCGTCAGCAGGTCGGCCCGGAGGGTCTTGCCCGACATGGCCTGGGCGACTGCCTGGGGTCCGCCGCGGTAGCCCGTGAGGCGATAGACCACGAACTCCATGGGGTACAGCTCGTCGGGCTCCAGCAGGTGCAGCATCGCCTCGGCTGCGTCGACGTAGCCCTTCCGCAACCGGACGAGCCCGGCTGCGAGTTCCGCCGCCAATTCCCCGATGGGCTTGTTCAGGTACTTACGCATCAGCCGCCTGCCGTTTCAGCCGCTGACAAACCCGTCAGCCCCAGCCAGTGTTGTGGGGGATCCCCGGTATCCACCATCTTAGGCGGGCATCCGGCTAGGCACAACGGGTTTTTGCAGGAACATCGTCGCGCCGCCACGACGCGGGCGGCGGCCTCATAACCGACCCGATGGCCCGCGGCGGGGTGGCACTACTCCGGCGTGGTGGTGGGTTCGCCCCTCGGCCGAGGGGTGGACAACTGGAGCAGCCGCTCCAGTTCCACCACCGAAGCCAGGAAGGGCGACTCCCGCTTGTCCTCCAGGGCCTGGTTCAGGGCTTCCTTGGCCTTGGTCAGCGCGTCGGCGTCGTACGACAAGCGATACAAGGCGATGTAGGCCGCCGCCGCTTGGCCCTGGTAGGCCCATCGCAGATGCGGCAGCACGCCCCTGGAGGCGGTCTCATAAAGCTCCCCGGCCTGTGTGTAGTTCTCGATGGCCTCGCTGCGCGTCTGCTCGGGATTGGGCACGTAGGCCAACAGGCCCTTGGCAAAAGCCGGGATGGCCTGGGGGGGCCGGTCGGCGGGGGCGGAGGCGCTGGTCGTGGCCGGCCCGGCGCCCTCGGCGGCCCGGGGGGACCCGATGCCGGCCAGTCGCTCCGCCAACTGCATGTTGCACTGCCGCAGGTAGAGGCTTTGATCCTTCAGCTCGGCCAGCGCCCAGCGGGCGTCGGCCAGGCGGGCGATCGTCTGGGTGCTCTGGTTGCGCGTGCGAAGCCGCCGCGCCGCCTCGTGCTTGGCGATGGCTATGGTGTAGGCCTCCGCGGCCGCGTCCTCGGCCTGGGCGGTTCGCTCGCAGACGCTGGCCAACAGGGCGGTCTGCTCCTGAACATCGGACCTGGCCTTGCTCAGGGCGGCTTGAATGCTCCCCAACTCGGTGCGACTGGCGTCGGCGTGGCCCCTGCGGGCTGCGACGATCGTCTCGGCGACCTTCTGCCGGGCCTCGGCCGATTCCAGCGCGGCCTTAACGTCGCTCAGGTCGGCCTCGCGACGCTCCAAGGCATTCTCCAGCGCCGCCAGCGCCGAGACGTTCTCGTTGATCTGCGTCTCCAGCTTCAGCGCCTGGTCCAGCAGTTCCATCGCCTCCTGACCGCTCGCCTGCTCGCTGTCGCCCCGCAGGCGCCGGGCCTGGGGGATCAGCGCTTCGTCGGCCTGGCGCAGTTGCTCCGCGCGGGCGCGGAGGCTGGCAATCTCCTTCTGGACCGCCTCGGCGTCCACCCGGGCCTTGGCGGCCTCCTCCCGAGCGGCCGACAGCACCGCCGAAAGGTCCTGGTCGCGCAGGGAGGCCAACTGGTCGTAGTACCGCTCCAGGGCGGTGTAGAGCTGGACCATCGAGACCGACCGGTTCGCCATCGCCGAGGCCGCGCGGGCCTGCTGCCTTTCGGCCGCTGCGGCAGCCCGCTGGTACTCCGCCTTGAGCATCAGGATGTTCCCCAGCATCGCCTGGGCCAGCGCCTGGTCCTCGTTGCCGGCGTCGCGGCCGTACTGGCCCAGGGCGCGGGTCAGGCCGGTTTCGGCTGCGACCAGGGCAGCCCAGGCCTCCGGATGCACCGCCAAGGGGTCGGCCAGCTTGACGTTGCTCGCGCCGGTGATGCGGCCGACGTGCCCCAGCGGGACGTACTCGTCGTTCACCTTGGCCGGGGGCAGATCCATCAGCGAGACGGCCTTGGCGTACCGGCGGGAGGCGATCTCGGTTTCCTCCAAGAGCTTCTTGTTGGCCCCGTGGCGCTTGGAATCAGAGCAGCCCGCGACCAGCAGAACAGCCACCATCGCGCCCCGTAGCAGCGTCGGGAGCGACCCTCTCACTTTTCCGTCTCTCACGATCGGTCTCCAAGGACGCCTTCGCGTCGACGCGCGGGCGCTTCGGTGAGTCTTGTATCATGCGGAGGGGAACGTTTCAACACTCCGGGCTGGTTCGATCGTCCTGGGCCGGCGGCGCGGGGTCCGTCTGGCAGCCGGCCAAGGCCCCCGCCAGGGCCAGCGCATCGGCCAGAGGGACGGCGTACAGCCGCTCCCTCCGCACCGGCGCCCAGACCAGCAGCGTCCCCGCGGCGTCACCTTCGACCGACCCCGCCGGACGGACGCCGGCTAGCTCCGCCGGCCCGAGCACCTCGACACCCGTCGCAGCCCCCGCCAGGGCCTCGGGCAGCTTCGCGACGGCCTGGGCGGCTCCTTGGCCGCGGCAATCCCAGTCCCCCAGGCGCTCCGTCGCTTGCCGCGCGGCCAACGGGGCCAGGTCTAGGTCCCCCCAGCGCCACAGCAGCAGCGGCGTCGCCGGCTCCATCGCTTCCACAGCCACCACCGCGTAGTGCCTCCCCTGCCGCCGCGTCCCGTGGCCGATCTCGTAGCGGAAGTCAAACGCCCGGACCGGCAGCCCGCCCAGCCGGCCATAGGTCACGTTGGTGGCCCGGCCACCGTGCCCCCCGCCGATCACCGCAAAGCGGGCATACCGCCGCGACACGTCGAAAAGATCTTCCGCCGAGAACAGCAGCCCCGCCTCGTGCGCGGCCCGCGCGAGGCGGTCGCGACGGCGGACCTGGAGCAACCCCCCGATGGCAAAACCCACGGCCGTTGCGACCGGTGCGGCCAGCAGGAGCACGATGAGGACGGTCTGAGCAGCCAAGGATAGCGTCCTGGGCGCCGACCACTCGCCTGGCCGGCGCGGGCGTACTTCCTCAAAGGGTCTCCCCCCGCGGCGCCTCGGGCGCCGCAGGGGCGCTTACGGCCCGGAAGGCGGCACTGGGATTCGAACCCAGGAATAACGGATTTGCAATCCGTCGCCTTAGTCCGCTTGGCTATGCCGCCGACAGAGGAGCTGGTGAGTATAGGGCATCGCCGCGCAGCGGGTCAACGTGCGCATCCCCGGCGCGCGGCCGCTCCGGCCCTCAGCGGTCCGCGGGCCCCGCCTGCAACTGGACGGCCGCGAACTGCTCACCCAGGCCCCCAAGCTGCGGATCGCGCACCCTCAACTGGGCGATTCGGACCGCCAGGCTCTTCATGGCGCGCTCGTCCTCGCGGCGGGAGGCCAGGATGCAGCGGCAATAGCCCAGCTCCGCCTGCCAGTAGGCGGCCGGGTCGTTGACCGGGTCCAGACCCTCGGCCAGACGGCCGTAGAGCTCGGCCGCCTCGTCGTTGCGGCCCAGGTCGGCGTAGGCCCTCGCCAAGGCGAGCAGAATGTCACCCCGCGCGGCCAGGGCCTCCTTCTTGGCCTGGGCGACGTGGCGGTACCCGTCCCGCAAGGCCGAGACCAACTGCTCCACCAGTCCCCGCTGACGCCCAGGAGAGAGCGATCCATCCAGCTCCACCAGCACATCTCGCACGGCTTGGCCGTCGCGACTGTCCTGGGGCCTTACCCCCGCGGCGGCCAGTTCGCACATCAGCTCACCTACCAGCGCCCGCAGCGCACCGCCGTCGGTGCGGGCAGCCTCCACGGCGGCCAGGCGCTCGGCCAGTTCGGCGTCGATCTGCTCGCGCTGCCGGGCGGCCTGGGCCTCGGCGGCGGCGCTGGAGGCGAGCAGCAGCTCCAGCGCCTCACCCGGGCGCCCGGCGTCCAGCAGGGCCTCACCGTACGCCTGGCCGAAGGCGGCCCGCTCCGCCTGGGCGGAGGGGTCGCAGCGACGATAGCAGTACTCCGCCAGGCGCACGCGCCCCTGCACCCAGGCGGTGGAGGGATCGGCCGTCGTGCGGTGCTCGCTCATGTCCGCCAGCAACCGCCACCCCAGGTCCAGGGCCTGGGCGGGACGGTCCTGGCCCAGCCGCTCCACCGCATCAATGGCTTCCTCGACCCGTCCGCCCTCCAGCAGCTTGGCCGCGTGGAACTCCAGGGCCTCGCCCAGCACACTCGCCCCAGCCCAGCGCGAGGGAAGCTCGGCCAGCAAGGCCAGGCCCTCGTCGCGGCGGCCCAGCACGTCGACCAGCAGCCGAGCGGCGGTCAGTTCAGCCCAGGCGCCGGTCTGGACGGCGTCGGCGGTGCTGGCGGATTGGGCCTGGGCGGCGCAGGCGAGCAACGCCTGGACGAGTCGCTGGGCCTCGTACGCGCGCGAGGGGGCGTCGGGCGGACCTTCCAGGACGCGGCGGGCCTGGACGTCCAGGGCGCGACGCGCGGCCTGCGGGTGCCGCGGATCGGCGTTCGGCAGGGCCTGGTAGGCTTCCACAGCCTTGTCGAGGAGCGCCGCTCGGGTCGGGTCGGAGGCGGTTTCGGCGAGCTTCTCATACTGCCAGCCCAGGTCGAAGTACCACCCGGCCACGTCGCCCTCGCGGCCCCAGCAGGCCAGCAGCGCCTCCAAGGCCGCGATGAAGTCGTTGCGGACGTCCTGGTCGACGGGCTGGCCCGGTGCGTTCAGAAGATTGTTGTAGCAGACCACCGCGTTCACGGCCGCCGGGCGGGCGAAGGCCGAGTCGCCATACTCGCCGGCGAGTTCCGCAAACAGCTCGGCCGAGCGGCGGTGGTTCTGGCGCGACGCCTCCAGCGTGGCCAGGTACCACAGGGCCGCCGGGCGAAGGGCCTTGGACACCTCATCGCCTCCGCCGAGTATTCGGGTGAGCATGGCGGCCGACTCGTCGGCCTCCGGCGCCGAGGCCGCCTCCCCGCGACGCCCCACCGCCAACGCCAGCAGGACCACCGCATTCAGCGCGCCGCGATCCTGGGCGCAGCGGTACTTCTCGGCCACGGCGGCGAGGAAGTGACCATCCGCAACGGCCTGCGGGTGGGTCATCGCGAACTCCGCCAGGGCTCCCTGAGCCTGATGCTCCTGGTCCCGCCGCGCCTCCGCCGACGCCGCCGCTGCTGCCTGGGCCTGATGCAAGGCGTGCTTCAGCAAGGCGGCTCTCAAGTCCACGCCGGTGCGGTCGCCCTCATCGCGGGCCGCAGCAGTGACATAGACGGCGATGGCCTGGCCGGCTGCCTCCCATTGGCGTTGGGCGGCCTGGCCTTCACCGGCCTGGACCAGGTGCACACCGTGCTCGATGAGGTTGCGCGCGGTCTGGAAGCGGGCCTCGGCGGCGAGCTGACCGTCACCGCCGCTGGCGGCGGCCTGGAGCGCCTCCGCCGCCTCGTCGTGCCCAGCGCGCTCGCGACGGGCGATGCCCACCAGCAGCAGCGCCGCCGGCCTGACGCCGCTGCCCGGGGCGCTCGGATCGGCCCCGGTGAAGGGCTGGGCCAGCGTCTCGGCCTCTGCCAGCAACGCGTCGCGCTCGCTGCCGCCCTCGGCCGCCAGAGCCCGGTACAGGGCGACCCAGGCGGTCTTGTAGGCGACGGCGGCCTGGAGGTCCTCCAGCGCCGGCACGGCAGTGACCAGCAACTTGTACTCACCGCGCCAGACGACCAGCTTCCCGTCGATCTCCCGCGACAGGTTCCGCAGGCGCTTCAGCGCGCTGTCGGTGTACTCAGCCAGGCGCTGGCGGTCGCGCGGGAGACCCTGGAGGTCCAGCACCCGCCTGGCGTGGGGCCCGCCGCGCAGCAGGCCTTCGGTCTCCGCCAGCTTCAGCTCCAGCTTCAGCCTTTCCAGCACGTCGGCCGGCTGGGTGGACGCCTTCGTCAGCGCCTCCTGTAATTGCCCGTGCAGGCGCTCGGCGGCCTGGGCGGCGAAGGCGTCGCGGCGGATCGCGTCGGTGCGCGGATCGGCCGCCCAGCGGAGCAGGTCATCGACCGTCGCGGCGGAGGCGGAGGGGTCTTGCGCGGCCGGAACCTGCCCTGCGGCGGGCCAGGCGGCCAGGGCGATCAGCAGCAGCAAGATAGATCGGCGAACGGACACCACCTTATCCCTCCCCCCGCGCGGTCAGGGGACCGAGACAATCCCGATGCTCTTGAATCCCGCGCGGTGCGCCTGGTTGTCGGCCTCGACGACGTACTGCCACGGCACGTCCCACCGCGGTTGAATGGCTACGGGCACCTCGTCGCTGCCGTAGGCCTGCCGCCGCGCGAGCAGTTCGCGGTGCAGGGCCGGGGCATCGCGCAGGGGCAAGGGAGCGTCATCCAGGAAGAAGGCCGCCCCGCCCTCTGCGGCGGGCCGGATGGCAATGCGGATCGGCCGGACGATGGTCTGATCCAACGCGGCGGCGCCCGACCGCTGCGGCAGCGCGGCGGGGATCTGCCCCTCGGCCTGGCGGAACGTGGTCGCCAGCAGGAAGAACAGCAGCAGTTGGAACGTCACGTCGATCATCGGCGTCAGCGGCGGCTGCATGCGCGTCCGCGACGGGCGTCGACCGGCAACGTGCCGGGGCGCCGGACCGCCGAAGGGGTGTCGCCGCGCGAGGATCATGGGCTCTCGGCCCTTTCCAGTAGCGCGGTGAGGCTCACCGGGGAGATTCCCGCCTCGGCCGCGGCATCGATGATGGGCTGGACGTGGCCGAACTGCACGCGCCGGTCGGCCCGGACCTCCAGGAGCAGCTCCCCCGGCCGGGCCTCGGCTCGTCGCGCCCGCAGAAGCGCTGCCAGCGTCTCGAAGTCGCCCACCTCGACGCGTCGGCCCTCGATCTTGTACGCCGCGGCTTGACCCGCCCGATCCGCGCTGTCCACTCCCTCCTGGTCCTGGGCCGAGAGGACGTTGACAATCAGGCGGCGGACCTCGCGTCGGTCTCCGGCAGCGGCCAGGCTGGCGTGCGGGCGCGGCAGGAGCAGCGTGGCCAGATTGTCGGAGGCCATTTGACTCGTCAGGACGAAGAAGATGATCAGCAGGAAGGTACAGTCGATCAGCGGCGTGACGTTGAACGACACGTCGCCGGTTTGTCTACCCGCCTTGTAGACGAAGCTGCGTATCACGTGTGCGCCTTCCGTGGCTCTTGACTACGAGGCCGTCGGGTTCAGGCTCGCGCGGCTTGGCTTTTTCTCCACGGCCATCGGAATGACGGCGGCTCGGGCGGCCTGGCTGGAGGCGATCCACTCCTGACACAGGACCATGGCCTCGGCGGTCAGGCCGTCGATGCGATGGCGCATCGTCGCGTAGACCGCCAGGGCAGGAATCGCGATCATCAGCCCCTCCAGCGTGGTCACCAGCGCCGTGCCGATGGCCCCGGCCAGGTCACCGGGGTGCGGGATGCCCCCGGTGGCCACGATGGTAAAGAACGCCAGGATCATGCCCCAGACCGTGCCCAGCAGCCCGAGCATCGGCCCGACGTTGCCGATCAGGTTCAGCCACTCGATCCGGCCGAGCAGCTTGGCGGCCTCACCCTCCCCGGCCTCTTCCATCGCCCGCTCCATGGCCGCGTAACCCTGGGCCGATTGCAGCGCCGCCGCGTACAGGATGCGGCCCAGGAAACTGTTGTCGGAGTCCGTCATCGCCGCCACCTCGCGAAACTGCCGCCGGGCCAGCAGCACCCGCGCCTGCTCGACCAGGGCAGGCGGAATGAGCCTGGCGCGGCGGATGACCAGGAAGTACCGGATGATGACCGCCACCGTCACGACGCTGAGCACCCACAGGATCCAGCCAATCGTGCCGCATTTGACGAACAGCACGTCAAAGTAGTTGATGCTCGCATCCATGCGTTCATCTCTCCATTCGCGCGGCGGTGCCCGACCTGACCGTGAGGCCTCCTACGGCCCCGCAGCCTGCCCGCCCACCTGCCGGAACAGCCCGCCCGTGGCGCGGGCAATCTCCTGAAGCATGCCCGCGGCCGAGGCATCGCCACCGCAGAAATACGTGTGAATGTGCACGTCCTTGTTCTTGTTTCTCGTGTGAATCGTCGCCATGACGGCCGGGCCGTTGGGGAACACCCCGTCGCTCAGCAGGTAAATCAGCTTGCCGTCGCTGGCTCCTTCCAGCACCTCGAAGGCCCGCCGCAATGCAGGGATCGGGTCGCTCTGGAGCCCCGCCCGCGCCCCGGCCAGGAACTCCGCGGCCTGGAGCTTGTTGGCCTCGGTCGGCGGCACCAGCCGACACGGGACGTTCTCGATCGCCCGGCCCTGGGCGAACAGGATGATGTGAAAGTCCTGATCTTCGCCCAGACGCCCGATGGACAGCAGCACCTCCCGGCGGACGTCCTCGAACACCCCGATCATCGAACCGGAGCGATCGATCAGGTAGACTACGTGGTGGGCGTTGCCGCCGGCGCCCAGCAGGCTGCTGCGCGGCGCGGCGCCGAAGGCCGCCCCAAACACCCCCACCGCCCCACAGACCGAGTCCAGACCGGCCAGATCCAGCCGCGACCCAACGGCGGGGGCTCCGCGGACCCGCTCCACCGCCCGGGCCGCTTGCCTGCCGGCCTCTCCCCACGCCGCTGCTGGGCTGCTCTGGACCCCTCCCCCGCCGATGCCTCCCTCATACGCGCGCGGAGTGGCCGCAATCCGCTCGGCGGGTTGCGCACCCAGGATCGTCCCCGCCGCGGCCACCGGGACGGGCCGAGCGGGTGCCACGGTCATGGCGACCATCGCCGCAGCGACCGCGATGCTTGCGTGGAAGGTAAGACTCAGCCCCCAAGGCACGATCCGTTCGGCCGCGCGGCGCGTACTTCCGACGCGCGCGCCAATCCTTCCGTGATTGGCCCTACCGTCCATGGCCCGATCCGTCTTTCGATACTGCCAAGGCCGCATCCGTTGCAGCCCGATTTCCTCGGTATCGTAACCCCCTCTAGCAAGAAGGACAAGAGAAAATCGCGCCTAGTTTCTCACAGATACCCACCGGGCGGGCCGGGGCCCCGGGGCCCTCACCCCCCCCGCTCGCGCGGGCCGCTCGGCTGCGCGAAGGGTGCAAAACCGTTGGCATTGTCCCGCTCGTGAGACATAATCAAGGGCGCCCGCGAGGGTGGCGGAATTGGCAGACGCGCCAGGTTTAGGTCCTGGTCCCGAAAGGGGTGTGGGTTCGAATCCCGCCCCTCGCATGAAGACAGACATGCTGTGGCCGGCGGCCCGGGGAAGCACCGCTGTCGGTGATCGACAGAGCGCTCGCCCCGGGCCCGCCGGCCCGTGTTATTCACAACACAATGTCTGGAGGCAGGGTACCTCCGCCGTCTGGGCCGCAGCAGCATGGCCGCCGAGCCCAGCAACGCCACTGTCATCGGTTCAGGGATGGCCAGCGGCGCACCGGGCGGCAGCGACCACATCCAGTTGCTGCCCATCAAGGCCAGGTCGCTGCCATCGACCACACCGTCACCCGTGAAGTCGCACGTGCCCCAGCTCTGGCCGCTCAGGGTCCACGCCCCGCCCATCAAGGCCAGGTCACTACCATCCACCGTGTGGTCCCCGTTGGCGTCACCAGCGGTGTAGCCCAGGAAGACCAGCTCGTAGTTGGACCCGTTGGCGGCCCCACCAAAGGCCGAGGAGCCTGGCAGGCCACGCGTGATGTTGCTGGTGAACGTCGTGAAGTTCCCTGTGAAGTGCACACCGTTGGGGTCGGTGGAGGAGATGACCATGAACTTGTCACCTTCCCGCGGCCGGAAGTCCGACAGGCTCTGCGCGTCCATCACGCCGCCCAATGTTGAGGCGGCCGTCGTGCGGATCAGACTGCACCCGTCACTGGCTATTTCCACACCTACCTTGCTGGATCGCCCGCTGCCTGTGTTGATGGTCAATCCACCCACCTGCACATAGGCGCCCTTGGCCACCGTCAGCACGCCCGTGCTGGAGGCGGCGGAGGCCAGGACAATGGCCTTGCCCCCTACCAGGCTGCCGCCGGTTAAGCTGGCGGTGCCTTTGGCACCTGTGGCGTTGCCCAGGATCAGACGGTCATACACCAGCAGTTGCCCACCCGTCGTGACGGCCAATTCGCCGTTGCTGGCGGCAGTGTTGCCGACGTACAGCGTGCCGGCCTCTTGGAACTGGTAGCCCACCGTGGCCTTGCCGGAATTGATCTCCGCCTGGTCATACAGCGTGGGCTGCCAGGGGATGTCCCAGTTGGTGATCAGCTCATAGCGGCCGGTGCCGCCGGTCCAGACGATCGGCTTGGGCGCCGGCCAGGCGGCCAGCTCAGCCAGATACTCTTCCAGGTTGGTGAAGCCATCGGCGTCGTAGTCGCCGTTGTTGCTGGCGGCGCTCGGGTCCAGGCCGTGGGCAATCTCCCAGGTGTTGGGCAGCCCGTCGTGGTCGCTGTCGGTGGGAGGCGTGCCCGTCGCGTAGGTCGGCCACCCGCCGATGTTAGTGGGATCGTTGATGTTGCCCGTGCCGCCCGTTCCGTCATACCTTCCGCCGGTATGCGACTGCCCCCACGTAGTCGTGCCGCCGGCAACCGACTGGAGGATCCGTATATCCGTAGCGTCTCGCCCGGGCCGCGTCGCGCCGACCTCGGCCAGTACGGTCAGGTAAGCGTCCTGTGCAGACTGCGTGTAGACAGAAGCGGCGGCGAATGGCTCATTGGCCTTGGCCCATTCGTCCAGCATGCCCGGGATCTCAAACTGCACGCCGCCGTCCCAGTTGTCAGCGTTGACGGCGGCACAGGTATTGGCGTCGGCGGCGCTGATCAAAGAGCTGTTATAGTCGATGACGTTTCCGTTCACGTACCACCAACCGGCCTTCCCGTAGCCGACCGTCCCTCCGCGTATCTCGGGCTTCACGATGCGGTACAGCAGCTCATGGTCGCCCTCGCCGGCGACGGTGCCTGATGGACCGTCCCAGGCATAGACGTAGTCACGGGTGGCCGGGCCCTCCTTGTAGTAGTTGTTGACCACGTTCACGTGCGCCTCTTCACCGGCCCCGTCCATCGTCCGGCGCTTCCAGTTGTAGATTACGTTGTTCCGGTAGTCGATCCAGTGCGACCAGGAGATGCTGGGGTTCCTGCCGGTGTTGGAGGCAAACAGGTTGTGGTGGTAGGAGACCATCGTGCCTCCCCAGGTCCCCCCGAAGGAGTGGTTGCTGGGGTCCAGGGCCTCCGATGAGATGCAGTACTGGATCGTGACGTTCTGGGTGGGCAGGACCTTGCCGGCATCAGTCTTCCAACGGTAGATGGACAGATTCTCGTCCATTCCCCAGCTCGCCGAGCAGTGATCCACCATGACGTTGCCCAAGGTACGGTCGCTGCCCAGCGCGTCGTCGTCCCGGTTGGAGGCATTGCCCCGCCGGAAGCGCATGTGGCGGATGATGACATCGTTCGTGTCGACGCTAACGGTCTCCCCGGCGATGCAGACGCCGCCACCCGGGGCGGTCTGCCCGGCAATGGTGATGTACGGGTTAAGGATGTTCACCTCCGTCAGCAGGTTGATTGTCCCAGCCACGCGGAACACCACCGTTCGCGGCCCGCTGCCCTGGCAGGCCGCTCGGAAGCTGCCCGGCCCGCTGTCGGCAAGAGTAGTCACCTCGTAGACCGTCCCGCCGCGTCCACCGGCGGTGACGGCGCCGTAGCCTTCGGCCCCAGGAAAGGCCGGGATGGCCTGCGCGCTGCCCACATGCCACAGCACCCCCACCAGAACAGCCCCCAGCAACACAAAAGTGTTCTTAGACATGCCGCTACCTCTCTTTCACTTTGCCCGTATCCAACCAAGGGGGCAGGGCCGGCGCCTCAGCGGCCACGCCGTCGCAACTTCAAGCCCGTTAGCGGGCTCCTTGTCCGTATCCGCATCACCCCGGGCACGACCAGAGCGAGTAAGACCATGCTCGTCGGTTCAGGGATGGCCAGCGGCGCACCGGGCGGCAGCGACCACATCCAGTTGCTGCCTAGCAGCGCCAGGTCACTGCCATCCACCAGCGCGTTGGGATCGCCGGTGAATTCGCAGGTGCCCCAGGTCTGGCCGGTCTTCATCCACGCCCCACCCATCAAGGCCAGGTCACTACCGTCCACCGTGTGGTCACCATTGGCGTCACCGGAGGTGTAGCCCAGGAAAGTCAGTTCATAAATGGGGCCGTTGGCAGCCCCGCCAAAGGCCGAGGATCCTGGCAGGCCACGCGTGATGTTGCTGGTGAACGTGCTGAAGTTCCCTGTGAAGTGCACACCGTTGGGGTCGGAGGAGGAGATGACTGTGAGCTTGTCGCCCTCCCGCGGCCTGTAGTCCGACAGGCTCTGCACGTCCACCACGCCGCCCAAGGTCGAGGCGGCCGTCGTGCGGATCAGACTGC
>JALHTV010000029.1 GCA_022866005.1 Phycisphaerae bacterium | reverse complement strand
CTGCCCGACCGCGCCGAACGCTACTTTTCCACCGCGTTGCTGTAGGGTAGCACTGCGACCACAGCCATTCTATAATTCTGGAGTGATGCTCAAGACTGCCAAAGTCTACCGGTACAAGAGCAGCGGCAAGCTGGTCGCGTACCTCGGCTGGGGTGAAGTGATACCGCTCAACAGTGATCTGACCTTCTCTGCGAAACCGGCACACCTAGTCCGTCGGGGGACTGCGCTTCAGCTCACCTCGTACCGGTTGGAGGTAGAGGTCGATAGGTGGAAGAACACCGTACGAGCAGTCAGAGGGTGGGACGAGAGACACCTTTCCGCCAAATCAGACAATCCGGGAGCTCCTCTTGAAGACAGAATCGAGGTGAGTCCATCTGACTCGTTCAACGAGGCGGAGGTCAAGTATATCGGAAAGACGTGTGGGCACAAGCTTGGGTTCATTCTCATCGGAGTGAGTGTCTTGTGCCTGCCTCGGCTTATTCCTGTGCATGGGTGGTGGGTCCCAGCGTCTGTTTTCCTCATAGGCGCTATCCTTGTGGCTGCTACGCACAGTAACGGCGATCCAGCCAAGATACGCGAGGTCAGAGAGGCCAAGGCACGCGTGCAGAAGAGAGCTAAAGACGCACTGGATGCCGCTTTGCAGAGCGTAGACGTTTGGGCTGCCCTTGACGGTGTCGGGTTCGAGAATGCGGTCGCGAACGTCTTTCGGAATCAAGGCTATGCTGTTGAGAATACTCCCAGGAGCAACGACAAAGGGGTGGACCTCATCTTGAAGAAAGATGGGCTAACTACAATCGTGCAGTGCAAGGCATATAGTGGGAGGATAGGTGTCGCGCCAGTGCGGGAACTCCAAGGCACGCGAGCCGCATGGCCGGGGACAAACGGGGCTATGTTGGTAGGCTTGTACGGTTTCTCAAGAGCGGCGAAGGAGTTCGCAGACGAGCGCGGGATCAAGCTATTCAGCATTGTCCGTGACTATCTAAAGACGGAGTATTGGCCCGGGAGGTAGTTGGCAGTATCGGTCGTGCAGCTGTTGCGTAGGGGCGCGAGAGCGAGAAAGGACAAGCAGCAGAGCGAAATCAGGGATGATCGTCTAGGGCAAATCGCAAGGTAAGGGCCCTCCCGACAATGTGTTATAACCTGAACCCGGAGGGGGCCCCTTTATTAGGAATACTACTTGACTTTTGAGCGGATAAGAGCGATATTATCTATCGGAGGTTCGGCCTAGGGATTGCTACGGTGGTCCCAAAGGCGTTACCTCCTTTTTCTTGCGCTCACCTACGCTCGTACGGGTCTGGGACATAGACTATTCCGTGAGTCTTGAAAACTTTCCCTTCGCGGTATCCATCCCCGTGCCACATGGATCTCTCCAGGAGCGAGACGAACGGCTCAATCTCGGGTCTGGTAGGTAACACCATCCTCCTCCCGCGGCGCCACGCCCAGTTCAAGCAGTAAATGCAGAGGTCTGCTACCTGTACCCCGTACGCCATATCCGATTCGACAAACAGCGGGGCTGGGACGATCCATTGGGTTCGCTGCCGACCGGGAACGGTCTGGGTAAAGTAGCGTTCCAGACGACGGACGAATTGGCGTTCCGAGTTCTTCTCTGTTTCGTCCATCACCAATAACCCCATCTCCTTCTCCCCCTCTAAGAAGTAGAAGTATCGCTCCAACAGGAACACCTGGTCCTTACGGAGGTATTCGGGGGGCACGGTCTTGGGCTTAGGGAGGTGGGGTATCAGGGAGGCAAACACCTTCGCGTCGTGACTGTTCAGGAGATGGATCACTCCTTCTGACATGGTAATGCACGCTTGTCCGAAAGCGGTAAACTCGTCTCTTCTTGGTGTGCGGTTCTGTATGGTGCTGTTAAGGAAGTTCAGCGCATGCTTGCGTCGCGCGCCCTCCTCCATCTTTGGACCTTGCTTGGCCCACTCGAACCGCTCCTTTTGGAGGAGCTTGCTGCCTTTTATCTCGGACCCATACTGGTGCAGATACGCACCGAACACCGACTGCTCCAGCGTCCGCACCGCGGAGATGAATGCCCAGAGTTTCGAGGCATGGATGGCAATCCCGCCCCACACCTCATAGGGGGTGATGCGCTGGTCATGTCCGCTCTCGTCAATGAACAGCAGAAAGCTCATTCCATACCATTCGCTTTTGCATCCAGTGACTGGTCACTCACCCCATTGTAACCTTCCGTCTCCATTCTTGCTCTGTGCAAGTCGGGGCTTGGATGATTCGCTATTTCTTGCAGAATTCCTCAAACGCCCCGCCCAGCAGGCTGCGCACCTCGCGGCGGACTTCGTCTTCGGTGGGCCGCCAGCCGGCGGTGAACAGGTTGCGATACTTCTCGGCCAGGACGTCGGCCAGAATCGTCCGCACGTGGGCCCACTTGTAGATGGCCTGATCGAGCACGCGGGCGTCGCTGTGCTGGGCGGTGAAGGCCGTCCCCAGAAGCTCCAGGCGCATCCGCGTCATCTCCTCGATGATGCTGGTATTGTTGCAGAACCACCAGCAGCCCTCCACGTGCAGGTGGCTGAACTTGCGGGCCAGCACGCACAGCTCCTGCTGGTTCACGCGCGACAGCATCGTCACGATGAACTTGGCGTCCGGATGCTCTTGGAGCAGGTGCTGCAAGGCCGTCACGTCGCTTTCGCCCACACCGTCGCCACCGTCGCCCAGGGCGGGGTTCACCCCCTTGCGCACGCCCATCATCATGGCCACGGGCAACCCAAACTCCTTGGCCGTGGGCAGCACGACCTTGTCGACCACCTTCGAGCTGACCGCCGAGGAGGGATACGCGAACTCCGGCGGCAGCGACGCGGCCAGGTAGACCGGCTGGAGGATCTTGACCCACTCCGCCAGGAACCGCCGGGCCTGGGCAAACGCCGCCGCCCCGGGTGAGGCGGTCGTCTTGTACCCCCCGGCCCGCATCGCCTTGGCAGCCGCGGGCCAATTCACGATCAGCGTGTCGATCCGCAGGGCCGTCTTGAGGCAGTCGGGTTTGGGTAGCTTGGCCTTCCAGCAGCCGGCTTCTTCGGCCATGAAGGGGTTGTTGGTCATCACCGCGTAGTCGATGTTGGCGATGCGGAAGACCCTGGCCAGGTACTCCTCGACCTTCTGGGCGGCGAACCAGCGGCGCATGCCCGCCAGGTCCCGCCCGGCAACGTCCAGCCCCAAGGCTGATAGCGTCGTCAGCACGCCGCGGGCGGACTCGCTGAGGGCCCCGTGACGCAGGAACACGTGCTCCCACACCAAATCGGCCTGGGCGGTCTTGGGCAGGGCCCAGAACTTCTCGGTCGTCAGCTCGCGCGGCGCGAAGGTGAACAGCTCCGCCACCAGGTAGTGATAGGTCAGCAGGTCATCCACGCCCCACAGCAGCAGCCTGCCGTGGGAGGGGGGAAACAGGTGCGTGTGGATGTCCGAGGCGGTCGTCGTCGCGACGGCCTGGCGCACGGCGGCCTCGACGGCGGCGGGATCATTCAACGGGGGCATGGGCGCTCTCCTGGATTCTCAGGCGGTGGGTCGGCGTCTCGGTACAGGCCGCGTTCGGCGATGTAGCGGGCGACGGGCTCGGGCACCAAGTAGCGGATGGATCGGCCTTGGTGGACGCGGCGGCGGATGTCGCTGGAGGAGATGTCGATCAGCGGCGTGGGCACGATGGCGTCGCGCAGGGCCCGGAGGTGGCGCTCGGGGAGCTTGCCGGCCAGGCTGGCCAGGGCGTCTTCGGCGCTTCGGCCCTCCATGGGCCGGGCGGCGATGAGGAGGCGCGCCAGGTCCAGCACCTCCTCCACGCGGTGCCAGTGCGGCAGCTCCGCCAGGGAGTCTGCCCCGATGAGCCAGTGCATCCTCGCCCCGGCGGGCTTGTCTCGCAAGGCCTGGAGCGTGTTCAGCGTGTAGCTGGGGCCCTGGCGGTGCAGCTCCAGGTCGCAGACCTCGAACAACCCGTCGCCCTCGACGGCCAGCTTGAGCATCTCCAGGCGGTCGGCGGCCGGCGCGCGGGTGGGCGGTTTGTGGGGCGGGTTGTTGGCCGGGACGAGCGTGACGCGCGAGAAGCCCTTGGCCTCCGCGACCGCGCGGGCAATGATCAGATGCCCGTAATGCACGGGGTCGAACGTCCCGCCGAACAGGCAGAGGTCCTTGGCCATGATCCGCTCCACCTTCAGCCGCGCTGAGCTGCGCGTCTACCCATAACCGGCCCGGCCACGCGGGGCAAGTGGGATGGGGGGGCGAAGGCGACGCCCTGCTTCGCTAAAGCTACGCAGGGCATCCTGCTTCATGCGTTCCGCTCATCTTCGGCGGGCTAGTCCTGCGAAGCTCCCGCATGGGAGCGAAGCAGGATGGGAGCGGGTGGATTCGAACCACCGTAGGCATAGCCGGCAGATTTACAGTCTGCTCCCTTTGTCCACTCGGGCACACTCCCAGCATCGTCTAGCCTACGCGACGAGGATAACGCCGTCAAGCTCCGTCGCCGCGGGGGCCGCCGGTGGAGGCGAAACTTGACAGGGGCGGTGAGTGTTCGGTATAAGCTTTCGCCCGCGCTCCGTCGCCCTAGCCTTGGAGCGTCCAGCCTTCGCCCGTACGGGCTTCGGCGGAGTAGGCTCAGGTGACTTGCCCAGCCGGCCGATTCGCCGGGACGGGTCGCGGGCCCCATCCCCCAAGCCAGGGACGACCATGAAAGACAGCTACGCCAGAATCCTCAAGGGGGCCATGGACGCCGACAACTTCGCCAAGCTGGCTGCCATCCACAATGACACGCTCCACGCCTTCATCGCCGACGCGGTGGAACTGTGCCAACCCGCGGCCGTGGACGTCTGCACCGACGACCCTGCCGACATCGCCGCCATCCGCCAAGGCGCGATCGAGAACGGCGAGGAGGCGCCGCTGGCCCTGGAAGGCCACACGGTTCACTTCGACGGCTACCCCGGTGACCAAGGCCGGGACAAGGAAGTGACCCGTTACCTGGTGCCCGCCGAGGCCCCGCTGAGCAAGAATCTCAATCAGATCGAGCGCGAAAAGGGCCTGGCCGAGGTTCGCGGGTTCCTGTCCGGCGCCATGAAGGGAAGGACGATGCTGGTGCGCTTCTTCTGCCTGGGCCCGACCCGCTCGGCCTTCGCCATCCCCTGCGCCCAGATCACCGACTCCCACTACGTCTGCCACAGCGAGGACCTGCTGTACCGCGTGGGCTACGAGGAGTTCCGGCGGATGGGCAACACGGGCGACTTCTTCCGCTTCCTGCACTCCTCCGGCAAGCTCACCGCCAACAAGGTCAGCGCCGAGATGGACAAGAAACGCATCTACATCGACTACACGCAGGAGGTCATCTACAGCGTCAACACGCAGTACGCCGGTAACACGGTGGGCCTCAAGAAGCTGGCGTTGCGGCTCGCCATCCGCAAGGCGGACCGGGAGGGGTGGCTCGCGGAGCACATGTTCGTCATGGGCATCCACGGGCCGAAAGGCCGCGTGACGTACTTCACCGGCGCCTTCCCCAGCGCCTGCGGCAAGACCTCCACCGCCATGCTGCCGGGGGAGACCATCGTCGGGGACGACCTGGCCTACTTCCGCGCGATGGACGGCGTGGCACGGACGGTCAACGTCGAGGTGGGCATCTTCGGCATCATCTCCGACGTCAACGCCACCGACGACCCGCTGATCTACCAGGTGCTCGCCGTCCCGGGCGAGATCATCTTCACCAACGTGCTGGTCAAGGACGGCAAGCCCTACTGGTATGGCATGGGCGAGGACTTCCCCCCCGACGGCCTCAACGCCGCCGGCCAGTGGCACGAGGGCAAGATCGACCAGTTCGGCAACGAGATCCCCCCGGCCAACAAGGGCAACGCCCGCTACACCCTCTCGCTGCGGGCGCTGGCGAACCTCGACCGGGAGCTGGACAACCCCCTCGGCGTGCCGGTGGGCGGGATCATCTACGGCGGGCGCGACAGCGACACGTGGGTGCCGGTCCAGCAGAGCTTCGACTGGGCCCACGGTATGATCGCCTACGGAGCGTCGCTGGAGAGCGAGACCACCGCCGCCACGCTGGGCGCTACGGGCGTGCGCAGCTTCAATCTGATGAGCAACCTGGATTTCCTCGCGATCTCCCTGGCCAAGTACATCCAGAACAACCTGGACTTCGCCAAGGCCCTCACGCGGGCGCCCGCGATCTTCGCGGTCAACTACTTCCAGAAGGGCCCCGACGGCAAGTTCCTCACCGACCGGCTGGACAAGGCCGTGTGGGTGAAGTGGATGGAGCGGCGGGTCCACGGTGAGGTCCAGGCCATCAAGGCCCCCACCGGCTGGATCCCCACGTACGCGGACCTCGTTCCGCTTTTCCGGGGGGTGCTGAAGAAGGGCTACAGCCGCGAGGCCTACGTCCAGCAGTTCACCATCCGCATCCCGGAAAACCTGGCCAAGCTCGACCGCATCGAGCGAATCTACCGCCAGGACGTCCCCGACACGCCGCCGATCGTCTTGGAGGTCCTAGCCGCCCAGCGCCGGCGGTTGGAGGCGCTGCGCAAGACCAAGGGCGATTACGTCTCACCGCTGGAGCTGTAGCGCCGTGCGGGTGGCGGGCTTGTCCCCGTCGCGGCGTTGCGGTATCGTGCGCCTGGGTGGCAATCGCAGCCGGAGTGGCGGAACTGGCAGACGCGCAGGATTCAAAATCCTGTCAGGTTCACCCCTGGTGCGGGTTCGACTCCCGCCTCCGGCAGTTGACATCGTTGGACAGGGCTCGCCAAAACGCGACAATTTCTTAGAGTTCTCGCGGTTCTCTGCGGCTGGCCTGTTCGTGGGGGTTCCCGCTCTTTCTTGCCAACTCTTGCCACCCTTCGCCAGCGTTGGGCACGATGGGCCAGAAATCGAGCGCCAATTTGTGCGCCTTCTTGGCCTGTTATCTGAGTCCTGGTGCGGACTGTTGGTGCCCATGAGGGCTAGTGTACCTCTGCCCTCGCACTCCCGCCGCCGGTGCTCACGCGGCACAAGGCGTCGGGCATCCGCGGCGGGATCGTGGAAAGATTGTCGAACGCGGCCGCCCAGGAGTTGCTCGACGAGATGATCAGGTCGCATGGCTCTTTCGGCTCGGCCCGCAGAGGCGCGGAGTTGGGGTCTGCGCTGATCGCGCAGGCGAAGGCCAGCCGCACGAACATGCCCGAGAAATACGTCCAGACCGGATGGTCGAAGAACTCCCCGATGTGTGCGAAGGTTTCGATCTCCGGCAGGCGAACCGCGAAGGTGAAGTTTCGCGTTGTGCCCTGAGGCTAATCGCAGTAGAATCCCGCGTTCGCAACAGGTGAATTGTCCGAGTGTCGGCAGGCTTTTTCTATGCCCTGCCATCGGAATGGATACGTCGTGCGGTCCTCGCTCGGGTGGTATTCATGCTGGGGACCGTGGCCAGGACGATAGGGATGCCGACGTTGAAGCTGCTCCTAAGATTCCTGCGACGCCTGTTGAGTAACCGTTCGATGATCTGGGCGATGGCCCTGCGCGAGATGCGGGGCCGCTATGCCGGTACCCTGGTGGGTCTGGTCTGGTCGGTGCTACATCCCCTGATGATGATCCTGATCTACTGGGTGGTCTTCTCGTTGGGCTTCAGGATTAAGCCGTCGGGCGACACGCCGTTTATCATTTACTTCCTGTGCGGGCTGCTACCCTGGGCTGCCTTTTCCGAGACCGTCACGGCCAGCACCCATGCCATCACGGGCAACCCCCACCTGGTCAAGAAGGCCATCTTCCCAACCGAAGTACTGCCGTTCGTGCACCTGGTGGCCAGCATGGTCAGCCACATCATCATGCTGTTGATCCTGGTGACGATCATGCCGTTCAACCGCCAACCGTTTTCGCTGTATAACCTTCAGTTTGTCTACTTCCTGGTGGGTATGGCCGTGTTCAGCGTGGGGCTGGGCTGGGTGGTCTCGGCCATGAACGTATTCTTTCGCGACGTGGGCCAGGTCCTCTCCGTGGTGCTGAACATGTGGTTCTGGCTGACACCGGTGGTCTGGGCTGAGGACATGCTCCAGCGGCTGCCGGCGGCCCTTCAGATCGTGCCTAAGCTCAACCCGATGTACTACGTGGTGCACGGCTATCGGGCGAGCTTCATTCCCAGCTTCTATGAGGGCTTTTGGTGCCGCTGGAAGCTGGGGCTGTATTTCTGGGTCGTGAGCATGGCGATGCTAGTCCTGGGCGGGCTGCTGTTTCGCCGGCTCAAGCCGGACTTTCCGGAGGTACTGTAGGCCGGTGAACGGGTCGTTGGCCATCTCGGTGCAGAGCGTCTCCAAGAAATACCGTCTCTACAGCCTGCCCAAGCAGCGGCTGCTGGAGGCCCTGCACCCGTTCCGCAAGCAGTATCACCGGGAGTTTTGGGCGCTTCAGGACGTCAGCTTCGATGTGCCCCGCGGTACGACGCTGGGCGTCATCGGGCGCAACGGTTCCGGCAAGAGCACGCTGCTCCAGGTAATCTGCGGCATCCTGCGGCCCACCGGGGGGCTGGTGGAGACCGCCGGACGTATCTCGGCGCTGCTGGAGCTGGGGGCCGGGTTCAACCCCCAGTTCACCGGGCGAGAAAACGCCTGGTTTAGCGGACAGTTGATGGGACTGTCGCCAGCCGAGATCAAGGCGCGCATGCCGGAGATCGAGATTTTCGCAGACATCGGGGAGTTCTTCGACCAGCCGGTCCGGACGTATTCCTCGGGCATGTTCGTGCGGCTGGCCTTCGCCTGCGCGATCAGCGTGGATCCCGACATCCTGATCATCGACGAGGCGCTGGCGGTCGGGGACGCGCGCTTTCAGCAGAGGTGTTTTCGGAAGTTCCGGGAGTTCCAGGAGGCCGGGAAAACGATCGTTTTCGTGACGCACGATATGAACGCGATCTGCAAGTACTGCGACTTTGGTATGCTGTTGGAGCAGGGGAGAGTCGTTGCGGCAAGCGAGCGAACGAATGAGGTGGTGAACTATTACCTGGACCTGCTTGAAGGGCGCTGCCCCAAAGAGATCCGGTCCGTGGGCGAGCCGCTCGCTGCCTCCGAGGAGGCCGGGAGTCCCGAGAAGCAGAAGCTGGAGGGTTTCCTGACCCATCATCCGGCGGCGGACAATTGTTCCTCTCACCATATTTACAACAGAGGCGAATATCGGCAGGGCTTCTCACGGGCCGAAGTTGTGGACTTCCTTGTCGTCTGCGAGGATCGCTGCGATCCGAGCGCCATCTATTGTGGGCAGGAGGTTGACGTTTACATCAAGGCCCGGTTCCACGAGCCGGTTGAGCGGCCTGTCTTTGGGCTAGCTGTAAAGACCGTAGATGGGCTGATGCTGTTCGGCTATCACACCGGTTACGCTGGACTGCGGATCGAACCGGCCACCGCGGGGAAGACCGTGATAGGGAAGTTCTCCCTCCGGATGAATGCGGCCCCCGGGGATGTATTCCTGGACATCGGCGTGGCCCACAGGGCGCCCAGCGGACAGGTGGAATCCCTGGACCGCCGCTGCGCGGCCGTGCATTTGAGCATACTGGAGAGTTCGCACTTCGACGGCATGATGAACTTCGAGCCGAGAGTCTCCGTTGTCTCGGCCTCCGGCATGCCGATGGGCGCCATCGAGGCGCCGGAGGCGCTCCGTGGGTGAAGCCCATGCGCGTGCTGCTGATTCCGCAAAAGAGTAACTACCCCTCGCTCCGCCCTTGCCTGGACCTGGTCGGCCAGGGGTTTCCCTATCTGGCTGGGGCGCTCAGAGCGGCCGGGCATGAGGTTTTCGCCGCAAACATCAACTACCGATGGTGCCAGGGGTCGGCAGCCGCGGAGCTGGAACGGACGATCCGCCGAGGGGTTGCGGACTTTCAGCCGCAACTAATCGGCCTCGGGGGGCTTTCGGCGGACTACCCTTTCATCCGCCAGGCCATGCGGATCTGCCGGGAAACGGCAGGAGACGTTCCTGTCGTCTGCGGCGGCGGGATCATGACGTACGACGCCGAGTACATCTTCGGCGACCTGCGCCCGGACTTTGGCATCGTCGGTGAGGCCGAGGAGACGATCGTCTCCCTGGTGGATGCGATTGCCGCCGGCGGCGGATTCGACAGGATCGCCAACCTGTGCCACTGGCGCAACGGGCAGGCGGTTCACAATCCCATTGGAGAAGCGTGCGACAACCTCGACGATCTG
>JALHTV010000246.1 GCA_022866005.1 Phycisphaerae bacterium | reverse complement strand
TCTGCTCCGCGCCCTATAAACGTGTCTTTGCGACGCACGCCGGTGTCACCGAGCGGCGGCCAGGAGAACGTCATGGGATTCCGCATCGTCTTGATCGGCGGGGGCAGTTGCCTGTGGACGCCCACGCTGGCCAAGGACCTGTTCCTCCGGCCGGGGCTCAAACGCAGCGAGCTGGTGCTGGTGGACATCGACCCCCAGGCGGCCAAGCTGCTGCTAGCCTACTGCCGGATGGCTGCGGACAAGATCGGCACGGGGTGGAAGGTGCGCGTGGCCGGCCACCGGGCCGCCCTGGCGGGGGCGGACCTGGTCTGTGCGTCCATCTCCACCGGGGCGTTCCAGGCCATGCACTGGGACTACACTCTCCCCGAGCAGTTCGGCGTGTACCACACCGTCGGTGACACAGTCGGCCCGGGCGGCATCAGCCGGACGCTGCGGAACGTGCCGGTGTTCGTGGGCTTCGCCCGCATGATGGAGAAGCTGTGCCCCCAGGCCTGGATGGTCCACGTGACCAACCCGCTGTCGCAACTGACGCGGACGGTGACGAAGGTGTCTTCGATCAAGTGCGTCGGCCTGTGCCACAACTACGTCGGCACGGTTTTCTTCCTGGCCAAGTACCTTGGCGTCAGCCCGGCGGACATCGACGCCGTGAGCGTGGGCGTGAACCACGGCTCGTGGATGAAGGGCCTCACCGTCAAAGGTCGGCCGGCCGAGGGGGGCCTGAGCCTGGCGAAGTACCTGGCCTACGAGGCCGCCAAGACCGGCCCGGTGGAGACCGGGACCACGGATGACCAGATCGAGGCCATCACCGCCGGCAAGGGGCTGGACTATTACCTGAACTTCGAGCTGTTCGAGCGGTTCGGCTGCTTTCCCGTGGGCGGCGCCCCGCACGTGGCGGAGAACTTCCCGTTCTACTGCAACGACCCCGCCACCCTGCGGCGGCACCGTGTGCGACGCAAGGGCGTGCTGCCCATGCGGGAAGAGGGCAAGGCCAAGAGGCGGCGGGAGATTGCGGACATCGTCGCCGGGCGGCGGCCGATGGGGGAATTCCGTCCCTCCCCCGAGGGCCTGTCCCGGATCACCGAGGCGCTGCTGGCCGGCTGCACCGCTCGCCAGATCGTCGCCATGCCGAACGCCGGGCAGGTCAGCAATCTGCCCACCGACGTGATCGTCGAGACCCACGCCCGCATCGACTCGCGGGGCATCCATCCCGAACCCAGCGGGCCGGTGCCGGCGGGGCTGGTGGGCTGGATGCAGACGATCGTGGACGAGCAGGAACTCGCCGTCGAGGCCGCCCTGCGCGGCGACCGCGAGAGGGTGGTAGCGGCGATGACCGTCTCGCCGATGCTGGCCAACAAGGACGCCGCCGGCGAATTGACCGACAAGCTGCTGAAGGCCAACCGCCAGTACCTGCCGCAGTTCTTCGGGCCAAAGAAACGCCGCGGACAGCGCCGCAAAAAAGGCTAACCTCGCGCGGCCTCAGCCAGCGCGGCGACGAAGCGTTCCAGGTCGCTGGCTTGGTGGGCTGCACACAGGCTGACGCGCAGTCGGCTCGCCCCGCGCGGGACGGTCGGCGGGCGGATGGCGGGGACCAGGAAGCCCGCCTCCAGCAGCCTGCGACTGATCCGCAGCGCCTCGGCGGGTGAGCCGATCATGATGGGAATGATCTGACTCACCGAGTCGCCCGTGTCGAAGCCCGCCGCCCGCAGCCGCTCGCGCAGACCCCCCGCCAGTTCCAGCAGGCGCCGCCTCCGCTGGGGCTGGGTCTGGACGATCCGCAGCGCCTCAGCGGCCGCGGCGCACAGGGCCGGCGGCAGGGCGGTGGTATAGATGTAGGCGCGGGCCGTATTGGTGATCGTATCGATCAGCTCTTGGGGCCCGGCCACGAACCCGCCCAAGGCGCCCAGGGCCTTGGACAGCGTGCCGACGGTGACGTCGATGTGCTCCTCCACGCCCAATAGCTCCGCCGCCCCGCGGCCGTTTTCACCGAGCACGCCGGTGGCGTGGGCCTCGTCGATCATCAGCAGGGCGTCGTAGCGGCGCTTCAGCACCACCAGCTCCGTAAGAGCAGCGAGGTCGCCGTCCATTGAGAACAGCGAGTCGGTGGCGATCACGCACCGCCGGTATCGGCCGCGCAAGCGGTCCAGCAGCTTGTTCAGCCGCACGGTGTCGCGGTGGCCGAAGGTCCGCATCGTCGCCCCGCAGGCCGCCGCGGCGTCGAGGATGCTGGCGTGGTTGAGCTTGTCGCACACGACCAGGTCGCCCGCCCCGGCCAGGGCCGCCAGGGCGGCGTGGTTGGCCATCCATCCGGTCGTGGTGACCACCGCGGCGGCCGTGCCCTTAAAGGCCGCCAGGGCCTGCTCTAGCTGGGCGTGCAGGCGGGTGGTCCCGCTGATCAGCCGCGACGCCCCCGCGCCCACGCCCCATTTCTCCACAGCCCCCGCGGCCGAGTCGCGCACCGCCGGATCGGCCGCCAGCGACAGGTAGTCGTTGCTGCCCAAGCAGATAACGTCTCGCCCGTCCACGGTGACCTTCGGTCCGACGGCCGAGTCCACCACCACCGGCCGGCGGAGCAGGTCCGCCGCGACCAGGGCCTCCAGGGCCTGGGCCATGTCCTGCCAGGTATCCACGGGGTCAATTTTTCCGCCGCCGCCCCTTGCAGTCAACAGGACGGAGCGGTTATATCAGTCCAATGGGAACAGGAGGCAGCACATCACCATGAAAGATAAGCTGGTCGGTGAAGGTATCACGTTTGACGACGTCCTGCTGGTCCCGGCCCGAAGCTCGGTGGTGCCGCGGGACGTGGATACCTCAACGCACCTGACGCGAACCATCCGGTTGAACATCCCGCTGCTGTCGGCCCCGATGGACACGGTGACCGAGAGCGCCCTGGCCATCGCGCTGGCGCAGGAGGGGGGGCTGGGCGTGATTCACAAGAACCTCTCCATCGAGGCCCAGGCCCGCGAGGTGGAGAAGGTCAAGCGCAGCGAGAACGGCATCATCACGGATCCGGTCACGCTGTCCCCCTCGGGCTCGACGGCCCAGGCGCAGCGGCTCATGGAGGACCATAACATCTCCGGCATCCCCATTGTCGGAGACGGCGGCAAGCTGGTGGGCATCCTCACGAGGCGCGACATGAAGTTCCTCCACGGCGAGGAGCGGATCGAGAACGTGATGACCCACGCCAACCTGGTCACGGCGCCGCCGGAGACCTCGCTGGACCAGGCCGCCGAGATACTCAACCGCGCCAAGGTGGAGAAGCTGCTGCTGGTGGACAAGGCCGGCAAGCTCGCCGGGCTGATCACGATGCGCGACATCGACAAGATGCGCCAATACCCCCGCGCCTGTAAGGACGCCCGCGGGCGGCTCCGCGTGGGAGCGGCCGTCGGCGTGCACGAGGATGACCGGATCGACGCCCTCATCCGCCACGGCGTGGACGTGATCGTCGTGGATACCGCCCACGGGCACAGCGACCACGTGATGCAGACCATCGAGGCCGTCAAGGGCCGCCACACCATCGACGTGATCGCCGGTAACATCGCCACGGCCGAGGCCGCCAAAGACCTCATCGCCGCCGGGGCCGACGGGCTGAAGGTGGGCATCGGGCCGGGATCCATCTGCACCACCCGCGTCATCAGCGGCGTGGGCGTCCCGCAGATCACAGCCATCCGCGAATGCGCCAAGGTCGCCGACGCCAAGGGCATCTCGATCGTCGCCGACGGCGGCATCCGCCACAGCGGTGACATCACCAAGGCCATCGCCGCCGGGGCCTCGGCGGTGATGATGGGCAGTCTGTTCGCCGGGCTGGATGAGTCGCCCGGGCAGACAATCATCTACAAGGGCCGGCGGTTCAAGGTCTATCGCGGTATGGGCTCGCTGGGGGCGATGGTCTCCGGCTCGGACCGCTACGGCCAGAAGGGCGCCGCCAGTCGCGAGAAGCTGGTGCCCGAGGGCGTCGAGGGGCGCGTGCCTTATCGTGGACCGTTGAGCGATTTCGTCTATCAGATGGTGGGTGGGCTGCGGGCCGGCATGGGCTACTGCGGCACGGCGACGATCGAGGAGCTGCGGAGCAAGGCCGTCTTCGTCCGCGTGTCCGTGGCGTCGCTGGCCGAAAGCCACCCCCACGTCATCCTTATCACGCAGGAAGCGCCAAACTACACCCTGTGGGAGCGCGGCGAGGAGTAGCCCAGCCGCCGGCCACGGAGTGACGGGAGAACGGGTATGACGACCAGAGGTATGCTTGTGGTGGCGGCCGCCGGTGTGTCGATCCTGGCAGGCTGCGCGGGCGCGGAGGTCGGTGCGAAGCGATCGCTGGGCACGGTGAACTACACCCAGGCGTTCGACGCCGCTCGGACGGTCATGGGCCAGTACTTCACGGTGGCCTCAGCCGATGCCGACGGCGGGTTGATCGAGTCGGCGCCCAAGCCCTTGATGGGCAGGGTGTTGGGCGGAAAAGAAGGTCGCCAAGTCGCCGCGGTGTGGCTTCGCAAAATGGACGGGACGGTCACCGCGTATGCTCTGGTGACCATCCAGCGGCAGGCCTCCGTGGCGGCGCGGCAGTTGGCCTGGCCGGCGGGCGTGTATGACGGTCCGCCGCACCAGACCCCCGCCGAGCTGGAGGCCGCGACGACTGCGGAGCAGAACGAAAGCTGGATCACCGAGCGCCGCGACCGCGCCCTGGAGCAGCAACTGCTGACTGACATCGACAACGCCGTGCGCGCCCAAGCGACGAAATGACTGCCCCGCGACGCGGCCCCGCGCCCCGGGAGCAGCGAACCCAGGCAGGACGACACGATGGACACTGAATTCCTTTCGCTGGTCACCCTGCGGAAAGAGTACTACGAAGTCGTCGCCGTCAACGACGTGGACCTGGGCATTCGAGAAGGGGACATCTTCGGCCTGGTCGGCCCCAACGGGGCCGGCAAGACGACCCTGCTGCGAATGCTGGCGACGGCGTTGGAGCCCACGGCCGGGCGGGCGGTGTTCCGCGGGAAAGACATCTGGGATGACCCGGTGAGTTACCGCGGCGTCATCGGGTTCATGCCCGATTTCTTCCAGCTCTACGACTACCTGACCACGCGGGAGACGCTGCTGTACTTTGGCTTGGCTCACGGGCTGGACCGCAAGACGCGCACCGGCCGCGCGGATGAGATGCTGAAGGTCATCGGCCTGGAGGAAAAGGCCCACAGCCTGGCCAAGGGCCTGTCCCGCGGCATGGTGCAGCGCCTGGGGCTGGGGCGGGCGCTGATCCACCGGCCGAAGCTGTTGCTGCTGGATGAGCCGGCCTCGGGGCTGGACCCGCTGGCCCGCAAGCAACTGTTCGACGTGCTTCGAGAGGTGAACGCCCAGGGCACGACGATCATCATCTCCTCCCACATCCTCGGCGAGCTGTCCGACGTGTGCAACAGCGTGGGCATCATGCACTACGGGAGGTTTCTGGCAGCCGGGGAGATGTCCGAGATCGTCCGCAAGATCATGCCCAAGCGCCGGATCAGCCTGCTCCTGACGACCGATCCCCAGGCCGCCAGGACCGTGCTGCAATCCTGGCCGACGGCGTCCGTGGAACAGGTGGAGGGGCCGCGCGTGCGGCTGCTGCTGGAGGGAACGGACGCGGAGCTGGCCCGGCTGAACGCCGCCCTGGTGGCTGCGGGGGTGGGCGTGGCGCTGATTGAGGAGACCCGCACCGGTCTTGAGGAGCTGTACCTGGCCATCACCGAAAGGCAAGGACATGCTGCCGCTTCATAAGAACCCGATCCTCTATCGCGAGCTGCGGTCGCGCCTGCGGCCGAGCAAGCTGGTAACCTTGGCCATTGCCGTGGTGGGCTTCCTATCGCTGGCGTTTACGTACATCGTCATGATGGACCTCAACGAGACCGGCCGGATGGCGCTCGTGGATTGGACGCGCATCTGGGGGCGGTTCTCCGTGGCCGTGATGGCCTTGCAGGTGTTCTGCGGGTTCTACGTAGCCCTGGGCAGCACCGCCAACAGTATCTCGCGAGAAAAGGTCGGCAGGACCTACGACTTCCTCACCACCTTGCCCACGGGTGCGGCCGACAAGGCCATCGGGCTGGCCCTGGGGACGAATCTCTACTCGCTGGTGATCCTCCTGGGGACCGCCCCGTTGGGGTTGGCGGCGGGGTGGGCGGGAGGGCATTCGCTGGCCCACCTGCTGTGGTTCTACGCGCTGATCGGTGCGGCCTTCCTCACCGTCAGCATGCTCGGTGTGGCCATGGGCAGCGGGCTGACTGGAGGCCTCCTGGGTTGGCTGATCGTGCTGCTGATCTTGATGGTTGACCTGGGGATGGTCGGCGTTGTCAGGGACCACCATTTCGCCGCGGCCCCGCTACTGACGCTGACGCCCTACACGGTGCTGAGCGCCTTGCTGACCCCGACCAAGCACCTGGCGACCATATTCCTCCAAGGGCAGTATCACTTCTATAGCTGGGTGGTGCCGTGGCAGATCTGCCCGTTGGCTTTCCTCGCTCTCCTGTGGGTGCTTGGGTTTGCCCTGGCCAGCAAGAAGCTGTCGCGCCCCAGCAACCCGTCCCTGCACCGGGCGGGTGTGTTTTCGGCCTTCGTGGTCTGCCAAGTGCTGCTGCTGGGGTTCCTCTCCGATACCCTTACCCAGGCGGAACGCCCGGCCCTTGCCGCTGGGGTGTTCTTCGTGCTGAACTTCGTGTTCCTTGTGGCGTGGGCGATGACCGCCCAGCCGCCGTATGCGGGTCTGATGGCCTGGGCCGGCCGAAAGCCCCACTGGTCCGGACGTCTGGTCAGCGAGTCCGTCACCAGCATCCTCAGCCCAAACATCTTCACCGGGGCCTTGATGTGGATCGTCGTGGTCGCCGCGGTCTGGGCCATGGATCGAATCTACTGGGAGTACCTGCCCTGGCAGCGAATCCTGGTGATCGGGGCCATGTTGCTGATGTTCTTGCTGGCCTATCAGTTGCTGTATACCGCCGGCTGCGTGGGCTCCCGCCGCAATGGCAGGTCCCTGGGGATCATCCTTGTGGCGGTGTGCGTCGTCGTGCCAGTCATCTTCTCGACCCTCCAGGGCCGCGAGAAGATGCTCAACGCGACGCCGCTAGCCCTGTTCGGTGAGACCCACGAGCTGCTGGACCCGGACACCCCGTGGCTGCAAGCGCCGACGTTGTGGTGGAGCCTGTGGTTTGCGGCCGGGGAGCTGGTCCTGTTCGGTGCGCTGTGCCTGGTAGGCCTGGCGGGCCTGGCCCGACGAGCGCCCAGACACGCACTCCCTCAGTCCTTTGCGGCCGAGGTCAGCAGCGGGTAGCCCCGCCTGTGTGCCCCCAAGCCCTCAAATCTGGGCCCGTAATCTCCAAGCTGTGGTATAATGACCTAATAAATCCTCTTTGTGCCGACGGCCGCCAAGATGCGTAAGGGGCGGTTCGGGAGGCACTAAGAGACACGTCAGACGTCAGATGGAGGGCAAGCGATGAAGCGCGTGATCCCACTACTGTCGATCGTTGTCCTGATCGCCACCGGATGCGCCTCGCTCTCGGGAGTCGTTACCGGCACATCCGGGTCCCGGGTCGACTCCAGGACCCCGGACATCCTGTTCGTCTCTGCCGAGGGCAGGCCGGGTAGCTTCAATTGGGCCCGCTACCCGATTGCCGTGGTGGCCTTTACTTCCGCTGAAGGTTCGCCCTACCGCGTGGACCCCCGGATGGCCAGCCTGTGCGACCAGCTCTGGGACCTGCCGGTGACGGTGGCGCAGTTCTCGTTGCCGGCCGAGAACCGTCCCGTGGGCTTGGACTACGCAGCGCTCCGCGGCGCGGGCAAGTCAGGCATGATCTTCCTGCTGGACGCCCAGCGGTTAGCGTGGAACGGCTATGGCGCACCGCCCCCTGGGGAGCTGCTCCTGCTCGGTGAGGACGGCAGCATCCTCATGACCGGCTCCCTGACGAGTCCGGAGCTGGTCCTCCAGGAGGCCCGGCGGCTGGGCGAGGTCGAAAAGCAGCGGCGCCAGGCTGAGAACTACGGGCTCTGACCCGTGGGACCACCCGGAGCTTAGGATAACTCACCCGGCCCTCTGTAGTGCCTGGCCGGTCCCCCATTCTTGGCCGGTCGGGACGGCTTACGGTCTGTTCTCAGCGGGGGTAGTAGCCGCCATTGCCCGGTCGCTCATTCCATCTGCGCCACCTTCCCGGAGGCCGCCCCGCATGCCAGGACATGTTGCTGCTTACGGCAGGCGGTGGTTTGACGTAATATGGCCGGGCCAGCGGCAGCGGTTGCCTTTCAGGACGTTGCAGGCGGAGAGGCATGCGGGATTTTGCCCGATCTCTGAAGTACCTCCGGCCTTACCGGGTGCGGATAGGTCTGGCCTTGCTCTGCACGTTGGCTATCAGCGTGCTGTGGGCCGGGGGATTGGCTGCAATCCTGCCGGTAACCAAGGTGCTGATGTCTTCCGAGGGCCTGCACGGGTGGGCGTACAAGCTGGCGGCCTCGGACCGCCTGGGCGTAGACCTGGCCGCGCACTTGCCTTCGGATCGCACCCAACTGGATGGCCAGCAGCTCTCTTGGGTGGCGGAGGTGCGGCAGGTGCGGGATTCGCGCCGCGGCGGGGGGAGCCTGCTGCCAGGTGAGTGGGTGCTGGGTCTGGAGGACGGCAGCGACGCCCACCGCCTCCTGCGGGCCGACGCCCTGATGCGGCTGCTGGCGATACAGCAGGCCGACCAGCGGATCACGCTTCGGGTGTACGGGCCGAATCGTGACCAGATCACACCGGTGCCTGTCGTGACGGGCGGGCTGACCCTTCCGAACCGGGCGCTGCTGTGGCTGGCGCGGCGCTTCTCCGAGCCCCAGACCTACGCGGACCGGTTCCCGATGCTGCTGGTATTGCTGGCCTTCGCCATCGGGGTCACCCTCCTGCGGGACGCCTTGCGGGTACTTCAGGAGTTCCTGTCGACCTCGGCGGTGTGGTACGCGGTCAACGACATCCGCAGCGACAACTACAACGTAGCCTTGCGCCTGCCGGTAAGCTACTACGCCAAGCACGGGGCCACCGACACGATGAGCCGCTTCATCCAGGACGTCGGTCTGCTCGCCCGGGGGCACATTACGTTGCTGGGCAAGACGCTGGTGGAGCCGGCCAAGGCGCTGGCGGCGCTGGCGATTGCGATGATGCTGTCGTGGAAGCTGACGCTGATGGCCATGATAGCCGGCCCGCCGGCGTTTCTGGCGATTCGCCGGTTGGGGCGGGCGATGCGCCGCGTCTCGCGGGAGGCACTCCAGAGCATGTCGGAGCTGCTGGGGGTGCTGGAGGAGACGCTCAGCGGCATCCGGGTGGTCAAGGCCTACACCATGGAGAACCGCCAGCGCCGGCGGTTCCTGCGGATCAACCGCCAGGTCCTGCGGCAGAACCTCAAGATGTTTTTCCTGGACGCGTTGACGGGTCCGGTGGTGGAGGTGCTGGGCATCACGGCAGCCATGGCCGCCGTGGCCGTGGCGGGATACTGGGTGCTGCACAGCCAGCCCGGCCTGGACGCCGAGAAGTTCCTGGCGTTGATGGCGTGCCTGGTGGCGATGTTCGACCCGATCCGCAAGCTCTCGGCCGTCTCGACGGTTTTTCACGCCTCCGACGCTGCCGCCGCACGCATCATGGAGCTGCATGATACGCCGCAGGAAGTCGTGGTGCCCCATGCCCCCAGCCTGCCGCGCCATAGGCGCAGCATCGAGTTCCGCAGCGTCAGCTTCCGTTACGACGGGACCTGCGTCGACGCCCTCCGCGACGTGAACCTGGTCATCCAGGCCGGGGAGAACGTGGCCCTCGTCGGGCCCAACGGCTCGGGCAAGACCACGCTGGTGTCGATGATCCCGCGGTTGCTGGACCCCACGGCCGGCCAGGTGCTCATCGACGGGATGGACATCTCGCAGTGCGCGCTGCGGTCGCTGCGGCGGCAGATCGGGCTGGTGACGCAGGACGTCGTGCTCTTCCACGCGACGATCGAGGAGAACATCTCCTACGGTCTGCACCGTTCGCGGCCCGACAAGACCCGCCACGCGGCCCAGCGGGCCCACGCGGATGAGTTCGTCCGGAAGCTGCCGGGGGGGTACGGCACCATGGTGGGGCCGCACGGGGCGACGCTCTCGGGCGGGGAGAAGCAGCAGGTGGCCATCGCGCGTGCGATCCTGCGCGACCCGGCCATCCTGATCTTCGACGAGGCGATGAGCCAGATCGACGCCGATTCGGAGCATCGCATCCAGCAGGCGATGCAGGAGTTCTCCCGCGGCCGGACGACGCTGGTGGTCGCCCACCGGTTCGCGACGGTGCTGGCCGCCGACCGCATCGTGGTGATGCAGGCGGGGCAGATTCAGGACACCGGTCCGCACGGCGAGCTGATGAATCGCTGTGCGCTCTACCGCCACCTCTACAACACCCAGTTCACCGCCACGGGCGGCGACGCCCGCGCTACCACGGCACCCGCAGGGCCCGGAGAGGATGCCGCAAAATGAATCCGGCCAGCCTGCGGCGCAAGGCGCGCTTGACAACTCCCTCCTGCGACGGGGTGTCGCGCAGATAGGCCCACTGGAGCTGCGGCCGGATCGTGTACTTCATGAACCTCCGATAGGCGAGGTGGAACTTCTGGTCTGACATGGCCGTGAGGTTCACCAGGGGGTCCGGGGTGTCATAGTAGGAAAAGGCGCCCCAGGGGAGCCCGCTTCGGACCTGGGGGGAGAGGTCCTGGTAGATCGCCGTGCCGGGCAGGGGGCAAAGCCGGCCGGCGCTAATGACCTCGGGCCTGGCCCAGCGCAGGAACTTGACGGTCTGCGCCAGGTCCCGGGCCGTCTCGCCGGGCAGGCCTACCATGATGTCCGCGTAGATGCGCAGGCCCGCCTGGTGGGTCAGCAGGGCAGCCCGGCGGTTGAGCTCGGCCGTGGCGTTCTTTCCCAACCGGCGCAGCGAGTTGCTCGACCCGCTCTCGAAGCCGTACTCCACCTGGATGCACCCGGCCGACTTCATCTGTCCCAGCAGCTCGGCGTCGGTCTGGTCCACGCGCAGGGCGGCATCCCACTTGAGCTGTCGATGCAGGCCGGCGCGCCGGATCTCCTCGCAGAGCTCCAGGAGCCGCGAACGGTCGGCCCCGACCGAGTCGTCCTCGAAGTGGATCGCCTCGACGCCGAACTGCCGGCGGACGTACTGCATCTGCTCGATCACGTACGGAATGGAATGGAACCGCACCCCCAGACCGGAGACCAGGTGCCCGGCGCAGAACCGGCAGCGATTCGTGCAGCCGCGGGTCGTACGGAGGTTCGTCGCGGCGAGCTTGAGCCAGCGGATCATGAAGCGGCCCGGTGAGGTGTAGTAATCCATCCCGAACAGGTCGTAGGCAGGAGGCCCCAGGGTATCGAGGTCTTCTACCGGCGCCCGCTCGGGCGTGCGGGTCACGCCGCCGGCAGAGCGGAAGGCGATCCCCCGCACCGAGGGGCTAGGCCCATGCTCGGCCAGCTCCCGCAGGGTGATCTCGCCCTCCCCGACCACGGCGACGTCGATCTGGGGACACTCCTGGAGAAACTGCTCGGGCAGGGCGGTGGGGTGCGGGCCGCCGGCTACCACCAGCGTGCCCGGCCCGCAGAGGGTCTTGGCGTCCTGGGCGATGGATCGGCCTTCGATCACGCCCGGGGTCACCAGCGACAGCCCGACGATCTGTGGGGCGAACTCCTGCATCAAGCTCCGCAGACCCGCCCGGGCGGCTGGCCAGTCAAAGCGGTTGCGCACCAGGTGCTCCTCGCTGACGTACACCTTGACTTCGTGGCCGCTGCGCCTCAGGACGGTGGCGATGCAGGCAATGCCGGTGGGCACCCATTGGGATCGGAATATCCCTTTCGGCCAATCGGAGCTGGGGGGCGCGGGATAGACCAGAAGGATTCTCATCTCGATTTCAGCACCCTTCGGAACAACTGTCGGCGGAACGAGTCCCGCCAGGCGTGTCCGCGCAAGATGACGCCGCGGCTCATGGCCAGACGACACAACCACCCGGGCGGGGGCAGGCCCAGACGCTGCGAGAACTCGCGGCAGCGGATCTCGCCGAGCAGCCTGTAGGCCAGCCGCAGGCCCATCGCGAGCGCGCTCGCTGCCCCGGTGCGGGCGATGGCGGCTTGGAGCCAGGCCTCGTCCAGCCCCCAGGCCGCCTGGCGAACGGCCTGCGTGAGGTCCACGAGCAGTTGAAGGCGATCGAAGCTGTGGCTGGCCGCACCGTGGACCGCCGCGATCAGGATGGTCGCAGCCGGGCTTGGGTGGGGCAGAGGGTCGGCCGGGGTCAGTTGCAGGTCCTCGAAGGTCACCGACAGGCCGCGCCGCAGGCTGGGAGAGTTCACCAGGTCGGTGTGCACCTCCACGTTCCCAGCCGCACGCTGGGGCCGACGGTAGACCTCCTCACTGTAGCCCAGCTCGTACTTCATGGCGACGACGATCGGCTGGTATCCCAGGCGGGCCATCACCTCGCGACCGGCCGCCAGCGCCGACTGCGGGATCAGCAAGTCCACATCGGTAAAGGTCCGCAGCCCGGGGTGAGGATAGAGGCGATCGGCGAAATCGCTGCCCTTCAGCACGAGCACCGGGACGCCGGCCTGGCCAAACGCCTGGAGGATCTCGCGGGCCTGCTGCCGCAGCGCCAGGCATACGCCCGTTCGCGCCAGGATCATGTCTGGGACGGATGCCCACAGGGCCCGGGCCTTGTCGTCGCCGCTCCACAGCACCTGCCCGCGCTCGGCCAGGCGGTTGATGTTGGACACGACCGTCGGCAGCACGGTGTGGCGGTCCGCCAGGTCCAGCAGGCGCCGCATCTGTGCCTCTCG